>NZ_JAVRBF010000453.1:0-357 GCF_032436805.1 Streptomyces sp. P17
CAAAAACGATCACTTCTATTCCCGCTAGGTCACCCAACAATTGAGCTTCTGTTTTTCCCATAATCCAAGTCAACGACCAATCAGGATAAGTGCGTTGAATATGCTGGACAGTAGATAACGCATGACATACATCGCCAATCGCAGAAAGCCGTAAAATACATATCGACTTTTGGCTGCTAGTATCAATTCCAGTTAGTCTCATTCAACTGCCTCTAACGGTATTGCTGCTTCAACAGCACGAATCACTCGATCTGGGGTGATATCCTGTAAACAAGGGGAATAGTGTGCATCGCCAATTTGGCATTTATTTTTATAACAAGGAACACACTGCCGCTCAGACTGTAAAATAATGACATT
>NZ_JAVRBF010000454.1:0-356 GCF_032436805.1 Streptomyces sp. P17
CAAGAGGCGAGGGGTAAATTTCTATTTTCAAGAAAGCACGTTATGGTTGATGTACGCCTCGATCTGCTTAGCAGATGCGATCAGGTCGGTAACATTACCGTGCCCGATAGTGGAAGCATACTGAAGTGCTGTGGCACGTACCTGCATGTCTTCAGACAGTTCTGCAAGAAGGCCATGAGCGAAGTCTACGAGCATTTCACGCTCTGCTTCAGACGGTGTGTAAACACCGTTGTCGCCGTAATAGACGTACTCGCTTGTGTATTCGTTGATCTTGTCCATTAGTGAACCATTCCAAGAAAACGCATGGCTTCCATGTAGGACACGCCATGATGAAACTGAAGTATACGGATTGCATC
>NZ_JAVRBF010000455.1:0-356 GCF_032436805.1 Streptomyces sp. P17
CGAGGTTGAGGGGGAGCCAACATCAATCACACCGCGCCGTGCAAATCCGAGGACCTCGACGGCGTGATGGTGTTCAACCCCGAGGGCAAGCCTCTTGCCTTCATTCGCCTGCCGGAGCGCTGCGCCAATCTCTGCTTCGGCGGCGCCAAGCGGAATCGTCTTTTCATGGCGGCGAGCCGGTCGCTCTATGCGCTCTACGTGAACACGAGAGGATGTCGTTCGTCGGCGTCTTGACGAACGAGCAGGCCCCGCAGCCGGCTTTGGCGCCTCGGGCATGTCTTGTCGGCAGCGTGCGCAGCACGCGCGGTGGCCGTGAGGGCGCGCTGGAACCCGACACAGCGGCGGAGAACATGGCG
>NZ_JAVRBF010000456.1:0-355 GCF_032436805.1 Streptomyces sp. P17
TCGTGGGCATTAACAGACCTTGAAGAATCGCTTTATTCTCTTTATTTAAGCGATAAGTATGCGATTCTTCCATCTCAAGTAGTCACAGAAAAAAGGCAGGATCTTCGCAAAGCATATCGCGTTATTTTACAGATGATCAACCGCTGGAAACCATCGGCAATAACTCGTGAAGATTTGGCTCACAACACTCAGCGAGTAGCAAAAACGTTCGAACTCAACGAGCAAATCCAGCTAACAAAAGATGTTCTTCTGCTAGAAAAACGGGCGGCTTGCGCTCCGAACATTAAGACGAGAAACTTCAACAAACTGGAACCTGCAATTAAAGAAAAGCTCAATGAACATTACGGCTAAAACC
>NZ_JAVRBF010000457.1:0-355 GCF_032436805.1 Streptomyces sp. P17
TTGGCTCTTAGGGTGTTTTACCCCAATTTGGTCAATTTCTGACAAGTTAGGTTATAGATCAACAATGTTTGATACTAAGTTATAATGAACTATCTATCTTGAATAAAAAATAGGAAGCTGGGGTTTCCCCCAGCCTCCGTGTTTTACTTCTTGAGCAGTGCTGCCAGTGGCGATGCTTCTGCCATTTCCTTCATGACGTCACCGTCGATTTCCAGTTCGTTGCCAACACGGCGAAGCTGAACTTCAAGTGGCAACATCTGTTCCTGGCCCGGTTCCATGTCATCACCAATAGCCTGAAGCTGCTTGATGAGCATGTTGCGTTCATGAGTGAGCTTTACCCAGTCTTCCGACTGAC
>NZ_JAVRBF010000458.1:0-353 GCF_032436805.1 Streptomyces sp. P17
GTTGCCTTCTATTAAGCGGTTACCTATAGAGTTATTAAGTGGGGTTATAACGTAAACATTTGATTTTATGTCACATATTCCTCTTTCAATAAAAACCAATTGCAGATTAGGTCTATGTTCTACGTTGTGATCTGTATCTGATCGTCTTTAAAACGTTAGATGCATGCAAAATTAGTTGTAATAGGACGTAATGAAAAAATAGACGCTTTATTTTGTATCTTTTTGGGGAGAGAAGAATCTTGCCCAGCGTTTTAGCCATCAGGGTAAGAAGACGCATCCGACTTTTGTCTATGGCAGGAATGTAGATAAAATGTTTCTCGATACTCCGTCACAATCATCAAGTAACGCTCAAG
>NZ_JAVRBF010000459.1:0-353 GCF_032436805.1 Streptomyces sp. P17
CGGCCTTGTCCATGAATCGATCAAGAGCCTCAATAAGCGCCCGCTGATCCCCCTGAGAATCGCTCATTATCGGTCTCGCCTATATGGTTCCGAGAATACTGGAACTTCCATTTTAACAGCAATCCGATAGACAACATCGCGCAGAGCGTGGATTTCTCCCTTTAGCTCATTGATCGATGAAGCCTTCATGTAGTCCTCAGACACCTTCAGCTTAAAGTCTGTGTGCGCCTTCCATAGCGCCCAAACCCAAGCGATTAGACCGCTAATCCCTATACCCATCAAGGATAGGATCGGACCAATATAGGCTTCCATATTATTCTGCCACCATGTGTTCATGGGGATAACCTCTTACT
>NZ_JAVRBF010000040.1:0-85718 GCF_032436805.1 Streptomyces sp. P17
ATGTTCTTGCCCGCGGTCAGCCACGGGAACAGGGCGTGCTCCTGGAACATCAGCGCCGGGCGCCCGTCGGTCGTGATGGCACCCGCGCTGGGCTCGTCCAGCCCGGCGACCAGGTTGAGCAGGGTCGACTTGCCGCAGCCCGAGGCTCCCAGGAGGGTGACGAACTCGCCGGGCGCGACATCGAGGGTGATGTCGTCGAGGACGAGTTGTTGTCCGGCGGGGCCGGCGAAGGACTTCGAGACATGCTCGATGCGTGTGGCGTACGCGTTCGCTGTGCCGCTGTCGGCAGCCTTGGCGATCGTGGTGGCCATGGTCGTCACCTCCTGGGAACGTATCGGGTCCGCTACTTGACGCCGAGGCCGGCGTCGTCGACCTCGTCCTTGCCCTCGGCCTTGAGGACCTTGTTGAGGGGAGCGAGGTCGTAGATGCCGTCGAGGTCGGGCTCTTCGAGCAGACCGGCCTTCACCGCGTGCTCGGCCTCGGTGTCGAGGGTCGCGGCCAGCGGGTCGTCGAGGAACGTGATCGACTTCCAGGCCGGGTCGATGACCTCGGCGGGCAGCGCCTTGCCGGACTCCTGCTCCAGGGCCTTGTTGGCGGACGCCTTGGCCTTGTCCGGGTTGGCGTTGATCCACTCGTTGGTCTTCACCGAGCCGCGCAGGACGGCCTCGACGATGTCCGGGTGCTTGTCGAGGAAGTCCTGCCGGACGATGATGTTCGTGATCACGAACTTCTTGTCCGGCCACAGGTCGGCCTCGTCCAGCAGCACCTTGGCGCCCTCGGCGACCAGCTTGGACGCGGTCGGCTCCGGCACCCAGGCGCCGTCGATGGAGCCGGACTTGTAGGCGTCAGGGGTCACCTTGTTGTCGGTGCGGACGACGGAGACGTCACCTTCGCCGCTCTGCGCGTCCACCTTCCAGCCCTGCTCGGCGACCCAGTTGAGGAAGGCCACGTCCTGGGTGTTGCCGAGCTGCGGGGTGGCGATCTTCTTGCCCTTGACGTCCTTCACAGACGTGATCTTGCCGGGGTTGACGACGAGCTTCACCCCGCCGGACGCCGAGCCGGAGATGATCCGCAGGTTCTTGCCGTCCGCCTTGGTGTAGCCGTTGATGGCGGGGGAGGGGCCGATCCAACCGATGTCGATGGACCCGGAGTTGAGGGCCTCGATCTCGGAGGGGCCGGCGTTGAAGGTGGAGGACTTGATCGTGGTGCCGCCGAGCTCCTTCTGGAAGATGCCCTCCTCAACACCCACCAGGGCCGTGGCGTGCGTGAGGTTCGGGAAGTAGCCGATGCGCACCTCGTCGGCAGAGAGCTTCTCGGCGTCCGCCGCGACCTGGGCCTGCTTGTCGTCGTCGGTGGACTCCGAGCCGTAACCGCAGGCGGTGAGCAGGAGGGGGAGCGCGGCTATGGCGGCGAGGGTGCGCAGGATGGTGAGCGGTCTTGCGGCAGACACGGAGGTGTCCTCTCGGGATTCGGTGGATCAGGGGTACGCGGCACGCACCCGCGCCCGGGCAGGCGCGGGTGTTGCTGAAGGGCGGTGCGGGGAGACCGGCAGGCCGGCGAACGGGCTCAGACAGGCCGACAGATGGCGCTCGACGTACGACGAAGGTCGATGTGGCGGCGGGAGGTCAGAAGGGGCAGCGAAAGCTCTGCGCGGACGGACGATCCCATGGCCACCCCCATCGATTCCTAGTTTTCCTACCTGGTTGCTAGGGATCGTGGCAGAAGTCGGCCGCCACCCCAATAGGGTGTTCGTATGCTGGACGGCCTGATCTTGCATTTCGGGATCAGGCTGACGCCCGGTCGCCTAGACCGGCAGTGTGAACGGCGGATGCTCGCCGTTGAGGAAGTAGTCCCCCACGTCGCGGAGCCGGTGGACCACCGGCTCGTGCAGGGTATGGGTGCGGGCGTTGCGCCAGAAGCGGTCGAGGCCCAGGCGTGAGGACGTGGAGCGGGTGCCGATGATGCCCGGGGCGCGGGCGGTGGATTCGTGCGCGGCCTTGGTAGCGGCGGCTTCGGCGACGGCCACCAGGACCGAGATCTCGGCGCACTCGTCGTAGGTGAGGTCCGCTCCGCGGTGCAGTCCGCTGTCCAGGGCCGTCAGCGCCTCGGTGGCGAGTGCGGAGGCGGCGCGGGTGAGGACGGTGAGTTCGCCGTACTCGGTCAGTGTCTGTGGGTCCTGGGGTGAGCCGACCGGCCACTCCGGGTGCCAGGGGGAGGGGCCTGTCCTGCTGTATTCACGGGCCTCGGCCAGCATTCCTTCCGCGATGCCGAGACGGAGCTGGACCGAGACGAGCCGCCCCAGCGGCGCGGCCAGTGAGGTCGCGGGGGACAGGACGTCCTCGTCGACGGAGAGGGAGCCGAGCACTTCGTCGGCGTCCACGCGGACGCCGTCGAACTCCACGCTGCCACCGGCGGCGAGCCGCTGGCCGAAGGGGTCGGAGTCGTCGTCGATCCGTACGCCCCGGCGCGTGGGGTCGGCGACGACGGCGAGCGGTTCGCCGGTGTCGGCGCGCACCGCTCGTACCGTCAGCCGGTCGGCGACGAGCACACCGGTGGTGTAGCTCTGCCGGCCGTTGAGCACATATCCGTCGCCCGAGGTCACCAGCGTCAGCCGCGGCTCCTGGCGGGCGATGCCACCGCCCCAGCACCACTGCTCGGCCGCCGATCGCTGCTCGATCCGCGCGGCGAGCGCCGGCTCGGCGAAGAGCCGGGCGGTCCACGACAAGACGTAGTGACAGCCGAGCAGTTGACCGATGGCGCCGTCTGATGCGGCGAGCTCCCGGATGACCGCGTAGGCCGTGGGCCAGTCCGCGCCGCCGCCTCCGCGCTCGACCGGGACGAGGAGCGTCAGCAGTCCCGCTTCGCGCAGGCGGGACAGCTCGTCGAAGGGCGCCTTGCCTGCCTGCTCCCTGGCCACCGCGTCCGTGGCCAGGTCGTCCGCCGTTTCACGGGTGACCCGCAGCCAGTGCGCACGGTCGGGTGCGGCCGGCGGGGTGGGCCGGGACGGGGCAGGGGCGACGCCCATCGAAGTGCTCTCCTCAAGGCCGGCCGCGGAGTGCGGCGTCGGAGCCGACTTGCCGGCCGGGCACGTACTTGTAGCCCACGCTGCGCACTGTGACGATCCGGTCCCGGTAGGCCTTGCCGAGCTTGCGGCGCAGCCGCGCGATGTGGACGTCCACGGTGCGGCCGTCACCGACGTGGTCGTAGCCCCAGATCTCCGCCATCAGCCGCTCGCGTGTATGCACGTGCTGGGGATGGCGGACGAGATGCGCCAGCAGCTCGAACTCCAGGTAGGTGAGGTCGAGTTCGCGTCCGTCGACCTCCGCGACATGCCGTGCGGGATCGATGCGGACGTCGTCGTCCTCCCTCCGCCGGACGGGAGGTGCCACCGGGTGCACCCCGGCGCGGGCGAAGAGCTCGGCGGGGTCGGTGCCCTCGGGCACCATCACGAGGTAGCCGACGAGTGGCGGGGAACCGGGTGCGGTGTCCTGCGGAATGTCGTCCACCAGGCGCAGATGGCGCACATCGGACACAGGGGTGGTGGGAAGTGCCGTGGTCATGGCGTTCGTCCTTCAGAGGAGTCGAAGAGAGAAGGAGCGGAGTGGCAACGCGCGATGCGTGCCTTACGCGCGACAGCAGGCGGCACTGACGACGTGACCAAAGTCGACATGCCGACGACGTACGAGTCGTTGCTGCGTGTGGGGCATGGTCACCATCCTGCGCAACGGGTACGAGCCCCGTCAATGCTTTCCTAGTAACTCGATAGGAAAAGTAGAGAAGCCTGCTGTCAGGGCTGCGTCGCGGAGCCGCGCGCGTAGCGGCGCTCGACGTAGAACTGGCCCACACCGGTAGGCCACAGGGTGAGCAGCAGCCCGTCGAGCACGGCGGCGGTGGTGAAGTGCCGGGCCACCACATCCCACTGGAACGCCCGGTTGCGGACGACGGAGTTGACCACCATCGCGAACACGAGCAGTGCGGCGGCAGCGGTCACCCAGCGGCCGAGGTGCCGGCGCGGGACGATGCGCGGGTCGTCGTCGCCGGTGCCGGACCGCTTTGACGGCGGTGCGTCGAGGGCGGGGGAGACTTCGGAAGGGGTGACCATCAGGAGGCGCTCCGGGGGGCGTTGGGAGTGATCCGCCCGGTGTCGTCACACGCGCCGCGTCCCTCAACGCGGCACGGGAAAACGATCGTACGGGCCTGCGCCGAGCCCGCGTCAACCACGCCCCTCGCGGCCCGTCGAGGTGGTCCGGCCTCCGAGCGCCGCTTGACGAAAAGCTGGATGCCCTGCTCAATTGGTTCGCATGAACCCCCAGCCGCGCCTGGTCTCACGCGACCACATCGACTTCGGTCGAGTGTGGTCCGCGGCGTGTTGCGCCTGACGCGGCAGCGGGCCGTCTGACCGGCCCTTCCCTCCCTCGGTGACCCCGTCGCGGGCCGAGTTCTCTTCCCACGCGCGCTGCCGCAGCACCTCTCTTTCTTCCGACGCCCGGCGTCGTCACGCCCGCACCATCGACCCGTCCTCCGTCTGACGGCCTGTCACCCATGCCCGCGTGCGCTCGTCTCCGAAAGGCCCCCTGTCATGCCCGTGGACTTCCTCGGCATCGCCGCCACCCACGACGGTTCCGAAACCACCCCGCGCTCCGGCGCTGCGCCACCCGGACGACCGCCTCACCGCCCACGGCCACCAGGTGATACCGCTGGACGTCCGCACCCTCCCCGCCGAGGCACTCCTCGGAGCCGACTTCCGCCACCCGGCGATCGTCGAGACCACCGCCCTGTTCGAGCGGGCGGACGGGGTCGTGATCGGCACGCCCGTCTACAAGGCCGCCTACTCCGGCCTGCTGAAGGCCCTGCTCGACCTGCTTCCGCAGTACGCCCTCGCGGGCAAGACCGTGCTGCCGCTGGCCACCGGCGGCACCACCGCCCACGTCCTCGCCATCGACTACGCCCTGCGCCCCGTCCTGAACTCCATGGGTCCCGCGCACATCACCCCGGGCTGGTTCACGTTGGACAAGGACATCACCGTCGGCGACGACGGAACGCTGACCGTCGCACCGGGCTCCGCCGAGGCCCTGGCCCAGGTCACCGACCAGTTCTCCCTCGCCCTCGGCGGCCGCCCCGCGCTCGCCGCCGCCGGCTGAGCACCCGCCCCACCGCACGACCCCGATCGGAGACCCCGTGACCCTCACGTTCCACTGGTTCCTGCCCACCAACGGCGACAGCCGGCACGTCGTCGGAGGCGGCCACGGCACCCCCGCCACCGCCTCCGGACAGGACCGGCCCCCGACGGTCGCCTATCTGAGCCAGATCGCCCGCGCCGCGGAGGACCTCGGCTTCACCGGCGCGCTCACGCCCACCGGCGCCTGGTGCGAGGACGCCTGGCTGACCACCGCGATGGTCAGCCGGCACACCGAGCGGCTGAAGTTCCTGGTCGCCTTCCGCCCCGGCTTCGTCTCACCCACCCTGGCCGCGCAGATGGCGTCCACCTTCCAGCGGCAGACCGGCGGACGGCTGCTGCTGAACGTCGTCACCGGCGGCGAGGGCCAGGAGCAGCGGGCGTACGGCGACTTCCTCGACAAGGACGCCCGCTACCGCCGTACCGGCGAATTCCTGGACGTCGTCCGGCAGTTGTGGGACGGCAAGTCCGTGGACCTCCAGGGCGAACATCTGCGCGTGGAGGGCGCCCGGTTGGCCCGGGTGCCCGACCCCGTGCCCGAGGTGTACTTCGGCGGCTCCTCGCCGGTTGCCGGGGAGATCGCCGCCCGGTATGCCGACGTCTATCTGACCTGGGGCGAACCGCCCGCCCAGGTCGCCGAGAAGATCGCCTGGATCCGGGGCCTGGCCGCACAGCAAGGCCGTGCGCTCCGCTTCGGTATCCGGCTGCACGTCATCACCCGCGACACCGCCGAGCAGGCGTGGGCCGAGGCCCGACGGCTCCTCGACGGCTTCGACCCGGAGACCGTGCGAACCGTGCAGGCCGGGCTCGCCCGCAGCGAGTCCGAGGGCCAGCGGCGCATGCTCGCCCTGCACGGCGGCAGCCGCGACGACCTGGAGACAGCCCCGAACCTGTGGGCCGGCATCGGCCTGGTGCGCGGCGGCGCGGGCACCGCCCTGGTCGGCAGCCACGACGAGGTCGCCGACCGGATCGCGGAGTACCACCGGCTGGGCATCGACGAGTTCGTGCTCTCCGGCTATCCGCATCTGGAGGAGACGTACTGGTTCGGCGAGGGCGTCCTGCCCCGGCTCGCGTCACGCGGCCTGTGGAGCCACCCCTTCCGGACCGAGGCGGCCGCCCGGACCCCGATCCCCTTCTCCACCGCAGGGAGCACGAGGCGTCCCTGACCGCCTCCGCCACCTCCACCATCCGCCCCGGCTCCGGTGCCGTCCAACTCGGCCACCGCACGGCCCTGTCCACGGTCGAGGAGTTCGGCCTGATCGACGCCCTGCACCCCGGCCGCCTCGACCTGGGCCTCGGCCGCTCCGGCGGACGCCCACCGGGGCAACCCGCACAAGCCCCGCCCCGATCCCCTGCGAACGGCCTGCTCATCCCGCCCCTCTTCAACCCCCAGCATCTGCTGGGCTCCCCGAGGATCGCCCTCCAGCGCAAGCTCCTGATGCTGCCGAACGCCGAGTCCCAGGACTACGCCGAGCAGATCGACGACGTGCTGGCCCCGCTCGCGGGCACCTACCGCTCCCCGGACGGCATCGAGGCACACGCCGTGCCGGGCGAGGGCGCGGACGTCGAGGTGTGGATCCTGGGCAGCAGCGGCGGCCAGAGCGCCGCGGTCGCCGGCGCCCGGGGGCTGCGCTTCGCCGCGAACTACCACGTCAGCCCGGCCACCGTCCTCGAAGCCGTGGACGGCTACCGGGCCTTCTTCCAGCCGTCGGAGTTCCTCGACACCCCGTATGTGAGCGTCTCGGCGGATGTCGTCGTCGCCGAGGACGACGAGACGGCCCGCGAACTCGCCGAGGGCTACGGCCTGTGGGTCCGTAGCATCCGCACGGCCGAGGGCGCGATCGAGTACCCGACCCTGAAGGAGGCCCGCGCCCACGACTGGACCGACGCGGACCGGGCGCTCGTCCAGGACCGCGTCGACACCCAGTTCGTGGGCTCGCCCGGCCGCGTCGCCGACCAGCTCGAACAGCTCCAGGAGGCCACCGGGGCCGACGAGTTGCTCATCACCACGATGAACCACGAACACACGGACCGGGTGCGCTCGTACCGTCTGCTCGCGGTGGAGTGGGCACGGCGCTGAACCGTGCCCACCCTGATCAGCCCGCGGAGCCGGTCACCGGGTAGTGGTCCGACAGATTCGTGTACGTGTACTCGGTGCCCCAGCTCGACACCGTCCAGGGCGCGCTCTGCTCCTTGACGACGTCGTTCTTCCACACGGCGGGACGGGCATGGCCCGCGCGCTGCAGGACGTAGTCCAGGTCCTCGCGCGGGTCGTCAGGGTAGCGGTCGCGGGCTATGGAGTTGTCCTGCGTGTCGAAGGAGTACGGGTGCCCGGTGCGGGCGTCGGCGCCGACCAGGCCGCCGTCGGCGAGCATCGAGTTGTACTCCGCGGTGCGCGAGTCGACGTTCAGGTCGCCGGCGACGATCACCTGCTCGTTCGCCGGGATGCTCTTGGCGTCCAGGAACGCGTCGATCGTCTTGAACTGGCGGCTGCGCATGGCCGCCGCCTCACCGGCGTCGCACCCCGGATCCGTCGACTGGGTGTGTGTGCCGACCACATGCACCTTGGTGCCGTTCACATTCAGCACGACGTACGCGAAGCCCTTGTTGGACCACCAGTCCGCGCCGCACGCGTCCTTGTAGACGTACTGCTCCTGGCGCAGGACCGGCCACTTGCTGAGGACCGTGACGCCGCCGTCCTCCGGCGTCGTCGCCGAGTACGCCCCGCCGGTGGCGTCCCAGCCGGTCTTGCTCCGGCCGACCACGGGCGTCTGGTACGGATAGGCGCCCGCGGCGGCCGACTTCAGCGCGTCCGAGGAGGAGTTGTCGAACGCCTCCTGGATCACCACCACGTCGTTGCCCTGGAAGAACGGCGTCTTGACGATCTCGGCGGCGCGATGGTCCTGCCCCCAGTTGGGGTAGAGGCTCTTGCTGAACAGAAAGACGTTGTACGACAACACCTTCAGCGCCGGCGTCCGGTCGGCGGCCGACGCGGTGGGCGTCGCGCCGGCGAGACCCGCCACGGCGAGCGAGAGGGCGAGCACGGCCGATCCCTGTGCACGGCGCTGTGCGGAAAACGTCACTGGTTCTCCCTGTGATGGAAGGGGTCTTGAGTGGCGTCGCACATCAAACCATCAGGGATTACTGTCAGGTAACCAGTTTGGGGGAATCGGATGGCCTACGGCGGTACACGCGCCGAACCTGTCTAGACAAGCCAGGTTCCGTTTCGCATCAGATGCCGCTGCGGCAGCTCCCGCGGCTCGTGCCAGGCCTGCACCGCCAGCGGGCGCACCCGGAAGAAGGCGTACGGCGCGCGCTCCGCGCGCGGGTCCCACCCGGTCTTCGCCAGGAACGCCTCCGCCGCCGCGGCCGGCACCTCCCCGGCCGTGAACGCCTCCGTCTCGCCGTCGATCAGGACGACGTCGCGCGTGTCCCCGAGCGCCAGCCGGGTGCGACCGCCGTCGCGCAGATTGCGGCCCGTGGGATTGGTGGCACGGGTCGACAGCCACAGTGCCTCGCCGTCCCAGACGAACCAGAGCGCCACGAGACACGGCAGCCCCTCGGCGTCCGCCGTGGCGACCCAGATGTCGACCTCCCGGTCCAGTCGTTCGAGCACCTCGCGCCTGCGCTGTTCCGGAGTGCGGATCGCGTCGTTGATCATCATGGCGGGGACGCTACCGATCGCCGGGCGGGGGCACCTCGGGCCGTGGTCCCAGGCCTGTGGAACCAGCCGTACCGCGCGGACTGGCGCGAGGTGGGTTTTACGTATAACCTCTCCCGTCATTCGCACGTCCCGAAAGGCACCGATGAGACGCGTCGCCCTGGTCACCCTCGTCGTCGACGACTACGACGAGGCGATCCGCTTCTACACCGAGGCCCTCGGGTTCCGGCTCGTCGAGGACAGCCCCCGCCCGGACGGCTCCCGCTGGGTCGTCGTGGTGCCCGGCGACCAGGGGACCGGACTGGTTCTCGCCCGCGCCAAGGGTGACTCCCAGGCCGCCCGGGTCGGCGACCAGACCGGCGGGCGCGTCGGCTTCTTCCTGCACACCGACGACTTCGCCCGCGACCACGCCCGGATGCTCGCCGCGGGCGTGACCTTCCTGGAGGAGCCGCGCCACGAGCCCTACGGCTCGGTCGCCGTCTTCCGGGACCTGTACGGAAACCGCTGGGACCTGCTCCAGCCCGCCGGCTGACCTCCACCGCCGCTCCGAACCGCCCCGCCCAAGGAAAGACCCGCCATGACCGCTACGCGCGTAGACACCGATGTGATCCGTCGCCTCCCCAAGGCCGTCCTGCACGACCACCTCGACGGCGGCCTGCGCCCCGCCACCGTGATCGAGCTCGCGGCCGAGGTCGGCCACACCCTGCCCACCACCGACCCCGACGAGCTCGCCGCCTGGTACTTCGAGGCCGCGAACTCCGGCGACCTGGTCCGCTACATCGCCACCTTCGAGCACACCCTCGCCGTGATGCAGACCCGCGAGGGCCTGCTGCGCACCGCCGAGGAGTACGTGCTCGACCTGGCCGCCGACGGTGTCGTCTACGCCGAGGTCCGCTACGCCCCCGAGCTGAACACCAACGGCGGTCTCACGCTCGCCGAGGTCGTGGAGACGGTCCAGGAGGGCCTGGCGGCCGGAATGGCGAAGGCGGCCGCGGCCGGTACCCCGGTCCGCGTCGGCACCCTGCTGTGCGGCATGCGGATGTTCGACCGGGTGCGCGAGGCCGCCGACCTGGCCGTCGCCTTCCGTGACGCCGGTGTCGTCGGCTTCGACATCGCCGGCGCCGAGGCCGGCTTCCCCGCCGCCGACCATCTGGCCGCCTTCGAGCACCTGCGCCGCGAGAACGTGCCCTTCACCATCCACGCCGGTGAGGCCGACGGCCTGTCCAGCATCCACCAGGCGCTCCAGATCTGCGGCGCCCAGCGTCTCGGGCACGGTGTGCGCATCACCGACGACATCCCCGACCTCGCGGCCGGCAAGCTCGGCCGCCTCGCCGGCTGGGTCCGTGACCGCCGGATCGCCCTGGAGATGTGCCCGACCTCCAACCTCCAGACCGGTGCCGCCACCTCCATAGCCGAGCACCCCATCACCGCCCTGAAGGACCTGGGCTTCCGCGTCACCCTCAACACCGACAACCGTCTGGTGTCGGGCACGACGATGACGCGTGAGATGTCCCTGCTGGCCGAGCAGGCCGGCTGGACGGTGGAGGACCTGCGCACGGTCACGGTGAACGCCCTGAAGAGCGCCTTCATCCCGTTCGACGAGCGCAAGGCCCTCATCGAGGACGTCGTCCTGCCGGGCTACGCGCTCTGAAGCAGCCCGCGGACATAGGCGGCCTGTCCGATGTGCTGGAGATCGTCGGACAGGACGCTGACCAGCCGTACGCCCAGGCTGACCGGCGGGTCCCAGCGCTCGTCGACGATGCGCTCCAGATCCTTGGCGGCCAGCTCGCGCAGCGCCCCGAGGCTCTGGGCGTGGACGGCGTCGTAGTACCCGGTCAGCAGGTCACCCGACGCGACCTTCACCTTCGCGACCTTCGCGGCGGTGTGCCCGTAGCCGGTGTCGTGGCGGGGCAGGTCGAGTCCGAAGGTCTTCTGGAAGTCCTGGGTGAGCCACACCTGGTCGAGCCCGAAGGCGTCGGCGATGTGGTCGTCCTGGACGCGGGTGAGATGCCAGACGAGCCAGGCAATGGAGTTGGCGTCCGGTCCTGGCCGGGCGTGCAGGTCGTCGGGGCCGAGGCCCTCGACGGTGGCGTGGACTTCTTCCTGGATGCGGCTGAAACCGTCGATGAGGATGTCCTTGGCATGCATGGCTCCACCTTCGCGCAAAGCCGGCCGTCACGCGCCCTCGATGTCCAGCAACTCCATCAGCGCCCGCGCCGCCGGGCTCGTGGCCTGCGCGGGCGGCAGCAGGGCCACCGTCTCGTAGACCCGCTCGCCGGTGCCCTTCACGGGCAGCGCGGTCAGTGACTCCCGTTTGTGCCGGAAGTGGCGCGGTACGACGGCGATGCCGAGGTTCTCGTCCACCAGGTCCAGGAGGCTGTGCACGTCGTTGACCTCCAGGGCGACCGCCCGCCGTACGCCCGCGGCGGCGAACGCCGCGTCGGTGGTGCGGCGCGGCCCCCAGTCCGGGTGGAAGTCGACGAACACCTCGCCGCCCAGCTCCTCCGGAGTGACCGCGGCCCCGGCTGCCGCGAGCCGGTGACCGGGGTGGCACAGCACCGTCATGGGCTCACTGGTCAGTGGTACGGCGCGCAGCTGGTCGGTGTCCTCCTGCGCCGTACGCACGGCGAAGGCCAGATCGAGGCGGCCGGCCGCGACCTCCTCCGCCAGCGCCCCCGAGCCCGCCTGGCGCAGACAGATCTCCACATCCGGATGCTCCCGCCGGAAGGCCGCGAGCAGCCCCGCCACATGCACGCCGGCGATGCACTGCTCCGACCCCAGCGCCAGCATCCCCCGCAGCACGCCCTGCACCGCGGCCACCGCCTCATGGGCCGACCGCACCTGCGCAAGGATCCGCTCCGCCTCGCCCAGCAGCGCCCGCCCGGCCGGGGTGAGCGTCACGCTGCGCGTCGTACGGACGAACAGCGGGGTCTGGAGCTCCCGTTCCAGTGAGCGGATCGAGGCCGAGAGTCCCGACTGGGACACCATGAGCCGCTCGGCGGCCCGGGTGAAATGCTGGTCCTCGGCGACCGCGACGAAGTGCTGGAGATGGCGCAGTTCCATGACTGAGAAGCGTATCCGCTGAATTCCATCGGATTCTTCTGTTGGACCGATGCCCACAGGTCACGAAAGAGTGGACACCGGTTTTCAGGGAACCTGGTTCCACCGTGCCCACCCCTCTGGAGTCGCGTTGTACACCGCACACCCCGACCGCTACGCGGACATGCCCTACCGGCGCACCGGACGCAGCGGTCTCAAGCTCCCCGCCCTCTCGCTCGGTCTGTGGCACAACTTCGGTCCGGACCGCCCGGTCGAGACCCAGCGGGCCATCCTGCGCCGCGCCTTCGACCTCGGCGTCACGCACTTCGACCTGGCCAACAACTACGGCCCGCCGCCCGGCTCCGCCGAGTCGGCGCTGGGCGAGGCGCTGACGGCGGACTTCGCGCCGTACCGCGACGAACTCGTCATCTCCACCAAGGCCGGATACCTGATGTGGTCCGGCCCGTACGGCGAGTGGGGCTCCCGCAAGTACCTGCTGTCCTCACTGGACCAGAGCCTTGCGCGGATGGGCCTGGACTACGTCGACATCTTCTACTCGCACCGCCCGGACCCGGAGACTCCGCTGGAGGAGACGATGGGCGCGCTGCACTCGGCCGTCCAGCAGGGCAAGGCGCTCTACGTCGGCATCTCCAACTACTCCCCGGAGCAGACCCGGGAGGCCGCGCGCATCCTCGGTGAGCTGGGCACCCCGCTCCTGATCCACCAGCCGCGCTACTCCATGCTCGACCGCCGTCCGGAGGAGGAGGGTCTCCTCGACGCCCTCGACGAGCTGCGCATCGGCTCCATCGCCTACTCCCCGCTGGAGCAGGGTCTGCTGACGGGCCGTTATCTGAACGGCATCCCGGAGGACTCCCGAGCCGCGAGCGACAGCCCGTTCCTCAACTCCGAGGCCCTCACCGAGGACCTGGTCACCCGGCTGCGCACCCTCGCCGACATCGCCAAGGGCCGCGGCCAGACCCTCGCCCAGATGGCCCTGGCCTGGGTCCTGCGCGGCGGCCGGGTGACCTCGGCCCTGGTCGGCGCGAGCAGCCCGCAGCAGCTGGAGGACAGCGTGGCAGCGGTCGGCAACCTGCACTTCGACGCGGAGGAGCTGGCCCGCATCGACGAGGTCGCCAAGGCCTGAGACGGATGTTCCCCTGAGCGGCTGGGCTCGTCACGGGCTCAGCCGCTCCTCCAGCCTCACGGTCACCGTGTCGCCCTCCTCCTTGCCGATCGCCCGCCGCACCTCCGCCTTCACGGGCAGCATGTGGGTGCCGTCCCCGAGGGCCATGAAGGAGCTGTGGAAAGGGTGGCCGTCGATCGTGCCACGGACCTTGACCAGGCCCCGGGTGCCGAAGAAGGCGACCGACTCCGGCCAGACGACGTAGGTCCAGCTTCCCCTCTCGGGCCGCTTGCGCAGGACGGCGGTGAATTGCACGTCCACATTTCCGGCTGTGCCCATGATGTCCTCCACTCGCCTTTCGTTCATGCCGTGCTTGACGCGATCCCGTCACGTTTCGGCCAACGATCTCGGTGAATATGCCAGGAGACTGGCCGGAAAGTCATGGTGACAGTGTTTCAGTAGTGAACATACTCAACTGCAGAGGGCGCTTCACGCGGAGCGAAGAGTCGATCACGCACAGCACTGAGCCGCACGGAAAGCGAGGCCCGCCCCACCGGCGACAGCACCACGGGGGAGTGAGACGTGCACGACGAATTCCTTTGCCATGTCACCGCGTACGGCACCTGCGGCGGCCGGCGCATCGGGGTACCGCTCGGCACCTACCGGGCACCCACCCTCGCCCTCGCCCTGTGGTGGCTGCGCGACCGTGCCTCCTGGATCGCGGAGCGATTAGACCCCCACCCCGACGCCGAGCACTTCCCGCCGAGCGCCCTCGTCCCGGTCGCCGCCACCGTGCCCGACGTGCCCGGCGTGCTGCGGGCCTGGTGCGGCGACGCCGCCCAACAGGAGCTCGTGGCCGAGCAGTTGGCCGCAGGACGGCTGGTGCGCATCGCCACCAGTGACGACACCACCGAGTACGAACTGCTCGCCGAGTCCATCGACGCCCTGCGTATGCAGCGGACCATCCCCGCCCTGGCCGTACCGGTCGCCTGACCCGCCGCGCCAGGCGCATAGGAGTGCTAATCGGTAGAATTCTGGCATGGCGGAGCGACCGCTCGCACCGACTGCGCCCGTACTCGTGATGGAGACCGAGTCGGGCTCCACCGTGATGACCCCGAGCCGCGACTACCACGTCGGACGCGACCCGCTGTGCGACATCGTCATCGACGACGCCCGCGTCTCCTGGCACCACGCGGTCCTGCACCCCGAGGCCGACCACTGGACGCTTGAGGACGAGAACAGCACCAACGGCACCTACACCGACGGCCACCGCATCCACGAACGGGGCGTGGGCCCCGGCACCGTGATCCGCTTCGGCAACCCCGCCGACGGCCCCCGCGCCGTCCTCCTCGACCGCCCCGAACCCGGCCCCGAGCGCCCCTCGGCCGTCTCGATGCCCGCGCAGACCGGCACCTTCCGGCAGCCGACCAGCGTACGGCCGCTGCCCACCCGTACCGTCCGCATCGGCCGCGCCGCCGACAACGACCTCGTCCTCGACGACCTCGTCGTCTCCCGCCACCACGCCGAGCTGCGCGCCCTGCCCGACGGCGGCCACGAGATCGCCGACCTGGGCAGCCACAACGGCACCTTCCTCAACGGCGGCCCCATCACCGCCGCCCCCGTCCTGCCCGGCGATGTCATCGGCATCGGACACTCGGCGTTCTGCCTGGTCGGCGACGAGCTCCAGGAGTACGTCGACACCGGTGAGATCTCCCTGGAGGTGCAGGACCTCACCGTCGCCGTCGACCACGGCCGCAAGACCCTCCTCGACCGCGTGTCCTTCCCGGTGGGGGAGAAGTGCCTGCTCGCGGTGGTCGGACCGAGCGGCGCCGGAAAGTCCACCCTCCTCAACGCCCTCACCGGACAGCGGCCCGCCGACCACGGCACCGTCGTCTACGACGGCCGCGACCTCTACCGCGACTACGCCGAGCTGCGCCAGCGCATCGGCCTGGTCCCGCAGGACGACATCCTGCACTCCCAGCTGACCGTCCGCAGCGCCCTGTCCTACGCCGCCGAACTCCGCTTCCCGCAGGACACCGCCAAGGCCGAACGCCGGGCCCGGGTCGACGAGGTCATCGGCGAACTCGGCCTGGAGCAGCGCGCCGGACAGCCCGTGCACAGCCTGTCCGGCGGCCAGCGCAAGCGCGTCAGCGTGGCCCTGGAGCTGCTGACCAAGCCCTCCCTGCTCTTCCTCGACGAACCGACCTCAGGGCTCGACCCCGGCATGGACCGCTCGGTGATGCACATGCTGCGGGACCTCGCCGACGACGGCCGCACCGTCATCGTCGTCACCCACAGCGTCCTCAGCCTCGACGTCTGCGACCGCCTCCTGGTCCTCGCCCCCGGCGGCCGGATCGCCTACTACGGCCCGCCCGACGACGCCCTCGCCTACTTCGGCTTCGACCAGTGGCCGGAGGCCTTCGAGGCCTTCGAACGCGACCAGGACCGCGACTGGGCCGGCGACTACACCACCTCACCCCTGCACCACCGGTACGTCGCCGACGCCACCGCACAGCCGCGGCTGCCCCGCTCCGGACCGGTCGTCATCACCCCGCCACGCCGGCCGCGCAGCCGCGGCGCCCAGCTCGGCACCCTGATCCGCCGCTACACGGCCGCGCTCAGCGCCGACCGCACCTTCCTCGCCATCATGATCGCCCTGCCGTTCGTGATGGGCGCCATGGCCCGCGCCCTGGCAGGCAGCGCCCTGACCCGGGACACCGCGCTGAACGCGCTGCTCATCCTGTGCGTCGGCGCGGTCCTCACGGGCGCCGCGAACGCCGTCCGGGAACTGGTCAAGGAACGCGTGATCTACCGACGGGAACGCGCCGTCGGCCTGTCCAGATCGGCGTACCTGATGTCGAAGGTCGTCGTCCTCGGCACCATCACCGTGCTCCAGGCCGTGGTGCTGACACTGGTCGCCCTGCTCGGCGTGGACCTCAACGCTCCAGGCGGCGAGGGTGTGTTGATGTCGCCCCTGGTCGAAATCATCATCGCCGTCGCCCTGCTGGCCTTCACCGCGATGATGCTCGGTCTGCTGGTCTCCGCGCTGGTGCGCAAGGAAGAGGTGACGATGCCGCTGCTGGTGCTGCTCGCCATCGTCCAAGTGGTGTTCTGCGGCGCCCTGCTGAAACTCGACGGTGTGCCCGGCCTGGAGCAGCTCGCCTGGCTGGTGCCCTCGCGCTGGGCACTCGGCGCGATGGCCGGCACCGTCGACCTGGCGCGGATCGTCCCCGGCGATCTCACCGGCGACCCGCTGTTCGGCCACTCGGCGGGCGTGTGGCTGCTCAACATCGCCATGCTGCTCGTCCTGTCGGTGCTCTTCGGCTACGTGGTCTCCCGGCTGCTGCGCCGCCAGGAACCCGTCGTGATGCGGAAGTAGGCGCGAGGCCCATGGCGACACCCGGATTCCGGCCCACCCACGTCGTCCCCGCCCACGGGATGCCCGCCTGGGAGGCCCCCGACCCGGCCCGGCCCACGGTGCCCCTCGACCCGCTGCTGCCGGTACAGATGCTCGAACGGCGCGGTGACTGGGGCCACGTCCTGTGCGCCAACGGCTGGTCCGCCTGGGTCGACGGCCGTCACCTGGTCGCCGTACCCCAGGACCCGCCCACCCCCGACGCCGCCCTGGCCCGCACCGCCGACCCCCGTCCCCACCTCACCCGCGCCGAACAGCACCTGGCCCGCTACCGGGCCGCGCTGGAGGACCTCGCGGCCGGCGGGCTGGACGGCGAGTCCTTCCGCGACCGCACACACGGCCTGCGGATCGGCGTGGTCGTCGAGGGCGAGCATGTGTGGCTGTACGACTCCGAGCACGGGCGCTGGGTCTACGCCGACGGGCTGCGGCTGAGCACGTTCGCCACGGACGAGGCACCCCGCGCCGCCGCCGCGGACCCCGGCCACGCAGCCACACAGGTGGTGGCCCCGGACGGCCCCGCCGCCACGCAGGTGGTGACCCCGGATGGCCCGTGAGACGAGCCTCTTCTCCGGCAGCCCCTCCGAGCTGATCGGCAGGCAGGTGGCCGGCTACCGCATCGAGCAGGAGATCGGCCGCGGCGGCATGGCCGTCGTCTACCGCGCCCGCGACCTGCGCCTGGACCGCGCCGTCGCGCTCAAGCTGCTCGCCCCCGAACTCGCCCGCAACGACACCTTCCGCCGCCGCTTCACCCACGAGTCCCGGGCCGCCGCCGCGATCGACCACCCGCACATCGTGCCGGTCTTCGAGGCGGGCGAGACGGACGGCGTGCTGTACATCGCCATGCGCTATGTCGCCGGCAGCGACCTGCGTCATCTGCTGGACCGCCAGGGCCCGTTGGCGCCCCCGACGGCCGTGCGGATCGCCGCGCAGGTCGCCTCCGCGCTGGACGCGGCGCATGAACACGGGCTGGTCCACCGGGACGTGAAACCCGGCAACATCCTGGTCGCCCGTGGTACGGACAGCGATCACCCCGAGCACGCCTATCTGACCGACTTCGGACTGACGAAGAAGTCGCTGTCCCTGACCGGGTTCACCACCGTCGGCCAGTTCGTCGGCACGCTCGACTATGTGGCGCCGGAGCAGATCTCCGGCAAGCCGGTCGACGCGCGCTGCGATGTGTACGGCTTCGCCTGTGTCGTCCATGAGTGCCTGACGGGGCGGCCGCCCTTCCGGCGGGACGACGACATGGCGCTGCTGTGGGCGCATCAGTACGACGAGCCGCCGCCGCTGACGTCGGCGCGGCCGGATCTTCCCGCGCAGGTCGACCCGGTGTTCGCCAAGGCGCTGGCCAAGAGTCCTGACGACCGGTACGAGTCGTGTCTGGCGTTCGTCGCGGCACTGCGGGCCGCCTTGCGCGGAACGCCGGGTGCCGGTCATCCGGCCACCCAGGTGGACACGAAGGTCGTGGCGGACCGGGCGGCGGAGGGGCCCAAGGCGCCGCCGCGGTGGGCTGAGCCGGTGGTGGTTCCGCGGGGCCGTGCGGGCTGGTAGCGCCCACGCGCGTCGCACCCCGATACAGCCCCGTCCTCAGGGCTGCCGCTGCACGGGTCTGGCCATGAGGCCCCCTAGGAACCCCGCCACCAGCCCCCACAGCAGCGCGAAACCCAGTGCACCCCACACCTGCGGATCCAGCAGCAGCTCACCGCCCAGATCGCCGCCCAGGTCGCCGATGCCGAGGACGGACAGGCCGTAGTGCGCCGAGGTCCGGCCGACCAGGCAGATCATCAGCACCGTCAGGGCCAGCGCCACCGCCATGTGCACCGCGTGCTGCCAGGCGCGCATCCGGCGTGGGGAGCGGGCCGCCATCACGAACGCGGCCCCCAGGACGAGCACCGCCTCGACGGCCACCAGCCACCACACCCGGCTGTCGCGCTCGGCGAGCGCGCTCAGGTTCAGGGTGGCGGTGTCCGAGCCGCGCAACACCTCGTCCAGGACTTGCGGCATCGGCAGGCCGAACGGTCCCTCGACCCTGCCCTCCCACGTGGCGCCGAGGCCGATGGTGAAGGCCAGCCACACCAGGTTCGGCAGGCCGAGCAGGAGCACGGCGAGGGTCTCCTGAGCATGGCCGCGCGTCGCGGCGACGATCACACCGATCACCACGCCCAGAGCGACGTGGGCGAGCAGCAGCAGGACCATGGCATACGCGGCCGGGCGCACCGACTTCTGGAAGCGCAGCAGCCGGGCCGGCAGGGGAGCTCCGCGGGACACCAGCAGAGCCAGGATCAGGACGCCCGCCAGCCACAGCAGTCCGAAGAACACGGTGAGCGGCACATCCGTGCGAAAGCCCGCCTTCGGTGTCACGCCGAACAGGTCGCCCAGGTCACCGAGGGTGTCGTCGCCGAGGGAGATGGTGAAGGTCTGACGGGCGGCCAGGGCCAGACCGAGCAGCGCCAGCAGCCACAGCGCGGCGATCCGGCCGGCCCACCCGGCCAGCTCACGCGCGCCGGTGACCGCCCGGTGCCGCAGCGGCCGCAGGAAGCCGGCGGCGATCATCAGCGCGCCGACGAGGGTGACGGACAGCGGGATCACGGTGAGGTCGGCCGCGGACTCGGCGAGGCCGCCGGCGTCGCCCGACATCTCGACGGTGCCACCGACGGCGGTCACCACGGTCGCGGCGACGACCCGAGGGAAGGCGTTGTCCGGAAGGCCGGTCGCGCCAGCCGCCCACAGTCCCAGCGCGGCGACGATCCCCATGGCGACCAGTCCGGCCAGCACGGCGAGGAGGGCCTGCGGCCAGCCGTGACGGGCCACTGCCTGGTCGGAGGGGGTGCGCGCGCTCACCCTGCCACGCTAAGCAGGACCCGCGCCGCCCGCCTGCCGGGAGGGCCGTCCGCGTCGGCTTGCGCACCGCACGGGGCCGGAGCACACAATGGTCACGATATGGAAAAGAGCGGCGATTGGAATGAAAGCCGCGAGACGCCCATATCGGGAAGAAGGGCTCGTGAGCGCCGAACCTCCGTCCTCCGGCCGACCCACAGGACCCCCCTCGGGCCCCCTGTCCGGTCCCACGCAACCGCCCTCCGGGCCGCCCTCGCAGCCGCCCGGCGGCAGCGGCGGTGGCGGTCAACCCCCGGACACCGGCGGCGGCGGAGTCCCCCCGCGGCCGGAACCCCATCACCCCTGGTGGCGGTCCGTTCCCCGGGTCGCCACGCTCGCCACCGTGGTGGTCGCGGCCGTGGTGCTCGCCCTCGTCTTCAGCCGTGGTGACGGCGGCGGCTCCGGCTCGAACGGCGAGGTCTTCCTCCAGGCCGCCGGAAAGACCGGCCCCGACCCCTTCACCGAGTCCACCGCGACGGACAGCTCCGCCCCGCCGGTCACCCCCTCCCCGGCCACCGAGACCGCCACCGGCAACGCCGTCCGCGGTGTCGACGGCGCGGCGCCGGGCCTGTACGGCGGCACCCGCAACGTCGCCAGCTGCGACGTGGAGAAGCAGATCAAGGCGCTCCAGGCGGACCCGGCGAAGAACAGGGCGTTCGCCTCCGTCGCCGGCGTCGACCCCTCCGGCGTCCCGGCCTACCTGCGCGGCCTCACCCCCGTGCAACTGCGCATGGACACCCGCGTCACCAACCACGGCTACCGCGACGGCAACGCCACCAGCTACCAGGCCGTCCTGCAGACCGGCACCGCCGTCCTCGTCGACGACCGCGGAGTGCCCCGGGTGCGCTGCGCCTGCGGCAACCCGCTGACCGAGCCGGTCGCCCAGCGGACCGCGCCGAGGACCACCGGCGACTCCTGGCCGTCGTACAAGTCCTCGAACGTCGTCGTGGTCGCGCCCGCCACCGTCGTCATCAACGTCTTCGTGGTCTACGACCCCGAGCGCGGCGACTGGTTCGAGCGGCGCCCCGGCGACACCGGTGGCAAGGACCAGAAGACGGATCCGCCCGCCCACCAGCCCTCCCCGTCGGTGACCAAGCCGCCCACGACATCGCCGTCCCCCGGCACCACGACGCCCTGTCCGGCGACGCCCACCGGCACGGAGACCACCTGCCCGCCGAGCTCGAAGACGCCCTCCGGCCAGATCGTGCCGCCGACCTCGGACACCCCGACCTCCGAGCCCACGACGGAGCCGGAGTCCCCGGCGACGAGCACGCCCGAGGTGCCGCTCGCGTCCGACACGACCGCCACGGCGAACCAGTCGCTCTCCACGGGCCTGAGCCCGCTGTCGCCTGCGATGTGACGCACCGGGCTCCGGAGCGGGGGATGCCGGGCGCGGCACTGGGTACGAGCACTGGTGCAGCAGTGTCCGGCCGGTCCGGCTTCCCGAGAGAGAAACGCATGATCGAACACAACGGGGCAGTGATTCCGACTGGTTTCGACGTGCCCGTGGAGCCGCTCCGACGGGCGACCCACTACAGCGGTGAACCGGGGTGCATCGCCGAGGCGCGGTCCTTCGCCTCCCTCTTCCTCGGCCGCCTGCGCACCGAATGGTGCGCAGCCATCGACGACCGGACCCACGAAGAGGTGCTCCTGGTCGTCAGCGAGCTGGTCACCAACGCCGACCGGCACAGCAACGGCCCCTACATCCTGGACCTGGAGGGCACCGACGCCCGGGTGGCGGTGTCCGTCTACGACAGCAGCGCCGCGCTGCCCCGGCGCTTCCCCCGGGATCCCGAGCGCGTCGGCCGGCACGGCCTGGAGATAGTGCACGCGCTGGCGGCGGAGGTCGCCGTGGAGCGGGTCCCGGTCGGCAAGCGGGTCCGCGCGGTGCTGAGGCTGAGCGACGAGTGACCGGAGCGGGGCCAACTCCCTGTTCGCCCCTGGCGATTTCCCCCAGGGCGGAACGCTGATCCCTTCCCGCCGCGGCCCGGGCTCCTAGGCTGGGAGGGTGAGCAACCAAGCGCCGAACCAAGCCCGCGTCATCCCGCTGCGCCCGCCCGCGCGCCAGGAGCCCGCGCGCCCGCAGTCCGCCGCACCCGCGCCCAGAGAACCCCTCTGGCGCCACCTGGTCGGTGACGTCCTGCGGCGCGAGCGCCTCGCCCAGGAGCGCACCCTGAAGGACGTGGCCGACGCCGCCCGGATCTCGATGCCCTACCTCTCCGAGGTGGAGCGCGGCCGCAAGGAGGCCTCCTCGGAGGTCCTCGCGGCCGCCGCCCACGCCCTCGGACTGGGCCTCGGCGACCTGCTGTCCCGGGCCCAGGGCGAGCTGATCCGGCTCACCAGCCGCCACAGCCCGGTCCGGAGCCGCGGCACGGCAGGTTCGTCGTACGACGGACTCTGCCTGGCCGCCTGACCCCGCCGTCCCGGCGCCTCACACCCCGACGAGGCGCCGGCTCACCACCTGGTCGGCCAGGCCGTACGCCACGGCCTCCTCGGCGGTGAACACCTTGTCGCGATCCATGTCGGCGCGCAGCGTCGTCACGTCGTGATGGGTGTGCCGGGCCAGCACCTCCTCGACCTGGGCGCGGATGCGGACCATCTCCTTGGCCTGGAGCGCCAGATCGGAGACCGTGCCCTGCCGTCCGCCGCTGGCCGGCTGCCCGAGCAGCACGCGCGCGTGCTCCAGCACCGACCGCCGCCCGGGATCCCCGCCGGCCAGCAGTACGGCCGCCGTGGAGGCCGCCTGTCCGACGCAGACCGTGGAGATCGGCGCCTGGACGTAGGTCATCGTGTCGTAGATGGCCATCAGCGAAGTGAACGAGCCGCCCGGGGAGTTGAGGTAGATCGCGATCTCGTTCTCGGGCGCCGCCGACTCCAGATGGAGGAGTTGCGCGATGACGACATTGGCCACCCCGTCGTCGATCTCCGTACCGATGAAGATGATCCGCTCGTTCAGCAGCCGGCTGAACACATCGAAGGACCGCTCGCCCTGCGGGGTGCGCTCGATGACGTTCGGAATCGTGTAACTCCCCATGACTACAGCCCCATCCGTCGCTTCGAGGCGGCCGGGCGGACGTCGGTCAGCGACTCCACCACCCGGTCGACCATGCCGTACTCCTTGGCCTCCTCGGCCGTGAACCAGCGGTCCCGGTCGCCGTCCCGGGAGATCGTCTCCGGGCTCTGGCCGGTGTGCTCGGCCGTGATCCCCTCGATGGTGCGCTTGGTGTGCTCCAGGTTCTCCGCCTGGATCTCGATGTCCGCGGTGGTTCCGCCGATCCCGGCCGACGGCTGGTGCATCATGATCCGCGCGTTCGGCAGGGCGAATCGCTTGCCCGCGGTGCCGACGCTCAGCAGGAACTGGCCCATGCTGGCCGCGAAGCCCATGGCGAGAGTCGAGACGTCGTTGGGGATCAGCCGCATGGTGTCGTAGATGGCGAGGCCGGCGTGCACCGAGCCGCCCGGGCTGTTGATGTACAGGCTGATGTCGGTGCGCGGGTCCTCGGCCGACAGGATCAGCAACTGCGCGCAGACCCGGTTGGCGGAGACCTCGTCGACCTGGGTGCCCAGCAGCACGATCCGCTGGCCGAGCAACTGGGCGGCCAACTGGTCGTCGAACCGGGTGGGCGGGGTGTCGCCCTCCTCCGCCCGTGGAGCGAACGCGGTGAGTGAAGTCATGGGATCTCCTCGTCGTGGCGTGGATGCCGTCGACTCCACTGTTGACCGCGGACCCGGTCGGGCGGGGATTTCTCTGCCCGCGGCAGATTCGCCGAGGGCAGAGCGTTCTCTCAGCCCTTCTCGCGCAACTGCCGGAAGAAGGCCCGTACGTCGTCCACCAGCAGGTCCGGCTCCTCCATCGCCGCGAAGTGCCCGCCCCGGTCGAACTCGGTCCACCTCACGATGTTCTCGGTCCGGTCCGCCTTGTGCCGCAAGGGCAGTTGCGGCTCGGCCTGGCTTGGCCGCCCAACTCGGGTCGTGAGCCCGCTCGTTGTAGATGCGGGAGGCCGAACCCGCCGTCCCCGCCAGGCCAGTACAGCATCACGTTGGTGAGCAGCCGGTCCCGGCCCACGGCCTCCGCCGGCAGCTGTGCCGAGTCCGTCCACTCCCTGAACTTCTCGACGATCCACGCCAGTTCAGCATCCGCTCCCGCTCGACGGGGCCGAGCGCGTCCAGCTCCTCCCGCGTCGGCTCGGTGGTCGCGTGCGCGCCCGGCAGCAGGTTGAGGTGCCCGCCGATCAGCAGGTCGGGGTGGGCGCCCAGCTCGCGGGTGATCGCCGCGCCCCAGTCCCCGCCCTGCGCCCCGAACCGCTGCCCGGCACGACGACATGGAAGGCGTCGGCCGGATCGCCCCCGTGCGCGACCGGGTCGGCGAGCAGCCCGAGGACATCCAGGAACTCGACGACGGAGCCCGGCCGGCCGTCGGCCGCGCGCCAGCCGTACGCCTGCCGCCAGTGCCGTACCAGGTCCCGGAGGTAGTCGCGCAGGACACCGTACGACCAGCGGGTGAGGTCGAGCCGACGGTGGAGATCGTCGAGGTCGCTCTGGGGGACGTCGAAACGGAAAGGCCGGATGCCGTCGGCGGCGGGCATCGAAGTCATGGTTCCGATGCCAGGCCGGACGGGGTACGGCCCATCTGGATCAATCGGCCGCCCCGCCGATGAGTTCCGGCGCGAGGATCGGTCGGTACAGGTGACCGCGTTCCACGCCCCAGGAGGTAACCATGGCCGGCAACGGTTTCACCACGTGTCTCTGGTTCGACAACGAGGCCGAGGAAGCCGCCCACTACTACGTCTCGGTGTTCAAGAATTCCAGCGTCGGCAAGGTGGCCCGCTACCCGGAGGGCGCCCCTCGCCCCGCCGGCACCGTGCTGACCGTGGAATTCACGGCCAACGGCCACAAGTTCCTCGCGCTCAACGGCGGCCCCGAGTTCAAGTTCAACGAGGCGGTCTCCTTCATGATCTCCTGCGAGAACCAGGAGGAGATCGACTACTACTGGACCAAGCTCACCGAGGGCGGCGGCGAGCCCGGCCCCTGCGGCTGGCTCAAGGACAAGTACGGCGTGTCCTGGCAGGTCATCCCGGACAGCCTCGACGCCATGATGACCGACCCGGACCCGGAGAAGGCGGCGCGCGCGACCCAGGCGATGCTCGGCATGGGCAAGCTCGACATCGCGGCCCTCGAGAAGGCGCACGCGGGCGAGTGAGCCTGTGCTAGGGGGTGTTTTGAAAGTCCTGTGCGGTGCCCGCGGTGTTCGGTGCGTGCCCTCGGCGTGCCGGACGAAGGCCCTCGTACTGGACGTACTTGGGTCTTTGGCCGGTGCGGCGAGGGTGCGTGCCGGGCGCCGTGGGTGCTGTGCGGGACTTTCAAAACACCCCCTAGCCGCCGAGACGGTCGCCGATCAACCGGGTGACCTCCCGCGCCATCCGCAGGATGCCGGGCGACCGGACCGGGCACGGCCTCGGGGTCGAGGTGGTCGGCGCCAGACAGAAGTGCAGATAGTCGTCGTCGCGGTGCAGGGCGGTACGGCCGCTGCCCGGCTCGGTGCAGTAGCCGGGATGCTCGCGCTCGTACGCCGTGCACGGCAGATACCGCACCCAGGTGTAGCGGGCCCCGTCGGCGCTCACCGTCCGCCCGGCGTCCGCGACGAGGTCGCCCGAGGCGCCGGCTTGCCGCTCGTACAGGTCGTTCACCTTGCGGACCCGGTCGGGGGTGATCGGATCCGGCCCCTGGAGCACCCACACGATCCGCGGGCGCCGCTCCCCGCCGGCCGTGACGATCTGCTCGGTCAGCTTCTTGAGGTCGGCCGTGTACCGGGCGAAGTACGTCCGGGGATCGGCGTCATGAGTGATGCCGTCCATGCACGGCGTATAGCCCCAGGCATTGCCCCAGAACTGGAGCACCACGAAGTCCGGCCGCCACGCACGCACGAGCGCGGCGGCCTTGTCCGCGTCCGGGACCAGGGACTGCTCTCCGGTGCCCTCCAGGTAGTCGCAGGGTGTGGTGCCCGAGTACGGGGCGCTGGTGTAGGTGGCGCGCAACTCCCGGCGGAGCTCGCTCCCGAGCACCTTCTGGGCCTCCATCGCGAGTGAGTCCCCGAGGTAGAGCACCCTCGGTGCCTTCACGGCGGCGGCGCTCGGAGAAGCGGGCGCCCGCTGCTGCGTGGTGGCCGACGCCCTCGGCACCTCGGGCGCGGGCGCCTGTTCGGCCCCCGACGTCGGATCCCCGCACCCGCCGAGCACTGACACGGTGAGCAGCAACCCCGCCATCCATGCCTTGCGCATGCGGCAACTCCCGCCCCGGACCCCGAAAACGGCTCCCCAGGCAAGCACAGCAGCGCGACGGGGGGAAGACTCGCGTCACCACACTCCGCGGGTCTGGCGCGTTTCACACCCGGTCGGCCGCGATCAGCAGGTACTGGAAGCTGCCGTTGCGGTACGCGGTCAGGAACGTGTCCTCGATACCGGTGACCAGGTGCTCGGCCTGGCGGCGCAACTCCCAGTAGGGGAGGGTCGCCGCGGTCAGGTCCTGCACATGGACCGGTACGAGCCGGTTGCGGGCCATCGCCCGGAAGTACGCCGAGCGGGGGTGGATGTCGCAGATGTAGTGGGCGTTGATGAGGGACACCTCACGGGAGGCGCGCCCGTAGGTGTCGTTGTAGCAGCCGGTGATCACCACATAGCGTCCGCCGCGGCGCAGCAGCCGGGCATGCTCGGCGAACAGCAGGTCGAGCTCGACGTACATGGTGGACTCGTTGTTCCACGAGGCCGCGAACGCACCGGAGGGGAAACCGGTGTCGAGCATGTCGCGGCAGTGGTAGCGGACGCTGTCGTCGATACCCCGGTTGCGGGCCTGCTCATTCGCGAACTCGGCCTGCTTGGCGGAGATCGTGACTCCGTCGGCGGCGCAGCCGTAGCGCAGGTGCGCCACGACACTGCCGCCGCCGCGTCCGCAGCCGGCGTCGAAGACACGGTCGGCGCCGGACAGGGGCCCGAGCCGGGCGGCGAGCAGCTCGGCCTGGGCGTGTTCGAGGCGGTGCAGTTCGGCGGTGATCCGCTCCTGGCGGAGCTCGGCATCGGACCCCTCCAGCACCGACCAGTCGACGTCACCGACGCCGTAGTGGTGGTGATAGAGGTCGTCGATCTTTCCGAGTTCGAGGTTGACCGGGTTCTCCTCGGCGTTCCAGTAGTCCGCCACACGGTTCTGGTACGTGGACTGGGGCGGCACCGGTGCGGTGGTGGTGCCGACGTCGGTGAAGCTCAACGCGGGTTCCTCCTGGTACTTCTGACATCTCGTCAGGGTGGGGGCTTACCAGTAGTCGGGCAGGTGGTAGCGGTGGGTGTTGGTGGCGTGCCACTCGTGGTTGCCGGAGACCCAGGCCGCGAGGCCCTCGGTGTAGCGCTCGACGAGGGGTGAGAGGGCGGAGACGGCCGCGGCCTCCTCCTCGAAGGCCGCCATGATCCGGTTGTGGATCTCGACGGCCTCCAGATAGGCGGCCTTCAGCCCGCACCGCTCGTTGGCGGCGACGACCACGGGCAGGTTCAGATGCGTCGGGTCGCTCGCCAGCTCCTTGGTGAACGAGTAGAGGTCATTGACGATCGTGGTGGCGTTGCAGGCCAGCGCCGTCACCCGCTGGATCTCGGGGCGGGCGTAGACCGCCTCGGGCAGTTCGTAGCCGTCCACGGCGTCGACCAGCGACAGACAGGGCCGGAAGTTGTTGAACTGCCGCATCGTCAGGTACTCCCACACCCGCGGCATGTACGCGGTCTCCGCCCAGGCCGCCTCGCCCAGATACCCCAGGTGCAGTCGGGCGATGTCGTGCACGAACCGGTCGGTCTGGCTGGGGGTGGCGAAGGCGGCGTAGTCCTTCAGCGCCCAGTGGTACGAGCGCAGCGGGCCGTCCGCCTGGACGCCGAGCCGCCACTGCTCCTCCAGCTCGGGGGTGCCGTGGTACGGATCGAGGGCCGACTGGGCGATGACCAGCCGTCCGCCCAGGCCGCGCGCCGAGGCGCCCCGGCCTTCGGAGACCTCGCAGTAGCAGCTGTCGACGACGTTCTCGGCGAGCAGCAGCTTGCCGGCGGCGGTGAGGCGTTCCAGATCGGCGGCGCCGGGATGCTGGAGCACCACCGCCCGGCCGAACTGGAACCCGGCGAAGTCGCCCGACCACGCCTTGGGGAACAGATCCAGACCGCGCGCCCATGCCTCAAGGCGCAGATCGACCTCCTTCACCTTCTCGGGATCGGCCGGGACCGCCGGCCGGTACAGCAGGCCGGGTACGGCCCCGCCGCGCCGGGCCCCGACGGAGCGGGCGAGGCTCGGCGGGCCGGGCGCCCGGAACGAGGGAGTGCTCATCGACGTACTCCACCTGTTCAGTCGGCGGTCCGGCCGATCTGGACGTTCTCCAGGATCCCGGCGGCATCCGGCACGAGGATCGCCATGGAGTAGTAGGCGGTGACGAGGTAGCGCAGGATCGCGCTGTCGTCGATGCCCATGAACCGCACGTTCAGGCCCGGCTGGTACTCCTCGGGGATGCCGGTCTGGTACAGGCCGACCACCCCCTGGTCGGCCTCGCCGGTGCGCAGCGCGATGATGCTGGTGGTGTGCTGCGGACCGATCGGGATCTTCCCGCACGGGAAGAGCGGCACGCCCCGCCAGGCGGGGACCTCGTGGCCCTCGACGGTCACGGTGCCCGGCACCAGGCCGCGCCGGTTGCACTGCCGGAAGAAGGCCGCGATGGCCTTCGGATGGGCGAGGAAGAGCCGGGTCTTGCGGCGCATCGACAGCAGCTCGTCCAGGTCGTCCGGGGTCGGCGGTCCGGCGAAGGTGCTGATGCGCTGGTCGTAGGCGGTGCTGTGGAGCAGCCCGAACTCGCGGTTGTTGACCAGTTCCCACTCCTGACGCTCGCGGATCTCCTCGATGGTGAGCCGCAGTTGCTGCTCGGTCTGGTCCATCGGGTCGTTGTAGAGGTCGGCGACCCGGGTGTGCACCCGCAGCACGGTCTGGGTGAGGGACAACTCGTACTCGCGCGGGGCGAGTTCGTAGTCGACGAAGCCGCCGGGCAGCACCGGCTCGCCCACATGGCCCGCCTGGACCGGCACATCGGCCTCGCCCTTGCGGTTCATCGGCTTGCTCTGCCGCTGCGCGTAGGCCTCCAGATGCGCGGCGAGCGAAGGGGCGCGGTCGACGTGCTCCCTGAGCGTGTCCCAGGGCAGCACCAGGACGATGCCCGCCGTCTCCGCCCGCACCGAGGTGAGCCAGAGCGGGTCGGCGCGGCCGACGGCCTCGTCGCCCATGCCCTCGCCGTCGGTGACGACGCCGATGACCTCCTCCTCGCCGTACTTGCCGGCGGTGAAGCGGGTGAAGCGGCCGTGCACGACGAGGTAGGCCTCGGTGACCGGCTGCCCCGCCTCGAACAGCACCTGCCCCGCCCGCACTTCGCGGACCTGGAAGCGGGCGGCGACCTGCTTGAGAACCTCGGTGTCGGAGTAGCCGCGCAGTACCGGCAGTTCGGTGAGCGTCTCGGGGATGACCTTGACGTCGTCGGCGCCGTTCTGTTCGAACTGCACTCGCCCGCGGCCGATGCGCAGTTGCAGACGCCGGTTGACGCGGTAGGCGCCGCCCCTGACGTCGACCCAGGGCAGCGACTTCAGCAGCCATCGTGAGGTGATGGCCTGCATCTGGGGTTCGGACTTGGTGGTCGTGGTGAGTTGTCGGGCCGCCTGCGTGCTGAGGCTGGTGAACGGGGGAGCGGTGGTGGCGGGGTCGTCGACGGCGGGATTGGCGGCGCTTTCGGGTGCGGACACAGTCCCTCCCTGGAGGGTGATTCAGGGGTGAGCGGTGTGGTCGGTGAGACGGCAACCTCGTGGCGCGGGGTGGACAGCACGCGCTGCCTGTACACAAGGCAAACAGCGGCGGTGAGACCCGGGAACGGCGTGAAGGGGGCGGGTTCACGCGCCGGATGTGCAAACCGCCCGATCGGGGTGGACTGCGAAAGCGCGTGTGATCGCACGCCGGTCGACATCGCCCGGACGGGCGGCGCGCGGGGAGCGAACGGGCCGTGCGCGCGTCACCGCGCGCGCGGTCAGATCACCTCGTTCACCAGCACCGCGGCTCCGTCGAACCGGCCGCACTTGAGGTCCCGCAGCGCCTCGACGGCCCGGGCCAGCGGATAGGTGTGCGTGGTCGCGCGCACGCCGTGCCGGGCGGCGAGGGCGAGGAACTCGCGCGCGTCCTCCCGGGTGCTGGAGGTGACAGTGCGCAGTTCCCTCTCGTAGAACAGCTCGCTCTCGTAGTGCAGCGGTGGGATGTCGGTGAGGTGGATCCCGGCGACCGCGAGAACTCCGCCGCGGTCCAGCGCCCGCAGCGCCACCGGGACGAGGTCTCCGGCCGGGGCGAACAGGATGGCGCTGTCCAGCGGCTCCGGCGGCGGCTCGTGCGCGTCGCCCGCCGACGCCGCCCCCAGCTCCAGCGCCAGCCGCCCCGCCGCCGCACCCCGGGTCAGGACATGTACCCGGGCGCCCTCCGCCAGCGCCACCTGGGCGCACAGGTGCGCGCTGCCGCCGAAGCCGTACAGACCGAGCCGCCCGCCCGGCGGGAGAGCCGATCGGCGCAGCGCCCGATAGCCGATGATCCCGGCGCACAACAGGGGCGCGAGCGCCACGTCGTCCAGGTTCCCGGGGAGCGGGTGGGCGAAGGCGGCCGGTACGGTCGTGTACTCCGCGTAGCCGCCGTCCGCGTCCCAGCCCGTGTACCGCGAGGCGGGGCACAGGTTCTCCGCACCGCGCAGGCAATAAGCGCAGGTGCCGTCCGTCCGCCGCAGCCAGGCCACCCCGACCCGGTCGCCGAGCGCGAAGCCGCTGACCTCAGCGCCGAGCCCGGCGACGACTCCGACGACCTCGTGCCCGGGCGTCACCCCCGGCCGGTGCACCGGGAGGTCACCCTCCGTGACGTGCAGGTCGGTGCGGCACACCCCGCACGCCCGCACCCGCACCAGCAGTTCGTCAGCCGCCGGCACCGGCACCGGCTTCTCGACGCACCGCAGCGCCCCCGCCTCGACCGGCCCCGGCGTGCTCACCGACCACGCGCGCATCGTCCCGTCCGTCATCGCGCTCCCCGTCCCGCCGGCACCGTTTTCTCCCAGTCTGGAACAGAGCGCGTCGTTCGGCGCGCGGTTCGCGGCGGGGATGGCTAGCGTGTGGAAGCGGACCAACCGCACCGATCGGAGAGGCCGCAGTCATGGCCGTTCAGCCAGAGGGAACCCCCTGTTGGGCCGACGCGATGTTCAGTGACGTCGAGGGAGCCAAGAGCTTCTACGGCGACGTCCTCGGCTGGACCTTCGGCGAGGAGGCGTCGGAGTTCGGCAACTACACCCAGGCCTACGCGGACGGCAAGGCGGTCGCCGCCGTCGTCCCGCCCATGCCCGGGCAGGAGGGCCAGTCCCAGTGGTGCCTCTACTTCGCCTCCCCGGACGTCGCCACCACCGCGAGCCGGATCCGGGAGAGCGGCGGCGAGGTGCTGATGGAGCCGATGCAGGTCGGCGACTTCGGCACCATGTGCCTGGCCCGCGACCCGAGCGGCGTCGTCTTCGGCGTCTGGCAGGCGGGCACCCACGAGGGCTTCGAGGCGCCGCCCGAGCAGCCCGGCGCGTTCTGCTGGGCCGAGGTCTTCACCCGTGAGCCGGAGAAGTCCGACGCCTTCTTCCCCGCCGTCTTCACGCGGTACACCGCGCAGCAGATGGAGGACGACGGGGTCGACTTCCGGATCTTCAACGTCTCCGACGCCCCCGTCCTCGGCCGGATGAGGATGACCGAGGAGTTCCCGCCCGAGGTACCGCCGTACATCAACGTCTACTTCTCCGTCGCCGACTGCGACGAGGCCGTGTCGAAGGCCACCAAGCTCGGCGGGGTGCTGCGGTTCGGGCCGATGGACAGCCCCTTCGGCCGGTTCGCGGCCCTCAGCGACCCGCAGGGCGCGAACTTCTCGGTGATCGACGTCACCTCCACCGAGGGCGAGATGCCCAAGCTCACCGACGTCTGAGCGGCCACCCCTTCGGCCCATGGCATGATCGGCACATGCGTGAACGAGTAGTGGCCGCGTGCGACGGTGCTTCGAAGGGAAACCCCGGACCCGCGGGCTGGGCCTGGGTCGTCGCCGACGAGAGTGAGACGCCGGCCCGCTGGGAAGCCGGACCGCTCGGCAAGGCCACCAACAACATCGCGGAACTCACCGCGCTTGAGCGGCTGTTGGCGGCGACCGACCCCGGCGTACCGCTGGAGGTCCGGATGGACTCCCAGTACGCCATGAAGGCCGTCACCACGTGGCTGCCCGGCTGGAAGCGCAACGGCTGGAAGACCTCGGCCGGCAAGCCGGTCGCCAACCAGGAGCTCGTCGTACGCATCGACGAGCTCCTGGCCGGCCGCGAGGTCGAGTTCCGCTATGTGCCCGCCCACCAGGTCGACGGCGACAAGCTCAACGACTTCGCCGACCGCGCCGCCAGCCAGGCGGCCATCGTCCAGGAGCCCGCGGGCAGCGACCTCGGCTCGCCCGAGCCGCCGCCCTCCCCGGACACCCCCGCCAAGGCGCCGCGCCGCCGCCCCACGGCCGCCAAGAAGACCGCCGGCGGTTCCTCCTCGCGCACGATCAAGGCGAAGTTCCCCGGCCGCTGTCTGTGCGGCCGCTCCTACGCGGCGGGCGAGCCCATCACCAAGAACGCGCAGGGCTGGGGCCACCCGGAGTGCCGGGATCAGGCGGCGTCGAACGTGTAGTGCGGGGTGTGGTCCAGCAGATCGGCGGGCCGCACATCGTTCCACGGCTTCATCGTGTCGTCGAGGTCGACGACATCGGGCGTGCCCGCGGCCGGGAGGTAGGCGGAGCCGGGGTGGCGCCGCTGCCAGTCCGCCCACAGCTTGTCCACGAACGCGTGGTGCAGCCAGAACACCGGGTCGTTCGGCGAGACCCCGGTCGCCATCTGCCCGCCGACCCACACATGCACCCGGTTGTGCAGATTGACCCCGCGCCACCCCTCCAGATGGTTGCGGAACCCGTCCGAGCCGCTGTTCCAGGGCGCCATGTCATACGTCTCCATGGCCAGTACGGAGTCCACCTCGGCCCGGGTCGGCAGCTGACGGCCGCCGCCGAGGGCCCGGCGCAGATAAGTACGGCCGTCTATACGGACGTTGATCGGCCAGTTGCCGGTCGAGGCGGCGAACGGACCGTCCATCACCCGCCCGTCCAGGCTCCGCCCGGTGCCGCCGAGGAAGTCCGGCGCCCACAGCGAGGCACGCGCCGTGCGGTCGGCGGTCCAGTCCCAGTACGGCAGCGCGACCGAGGCGTCCACCTCCTGCAGGGCGCGCTCGAAGCCGAGCAGGAATCTGCGGTGCCAGGGCAGGAAGGACGGCGAACGGTGCCCCGTGCGCTCGCCGTTGTCGGTGTCCGACACGATGAAGGCGTTGTGTGTGGTGACGAACTCGTCGTAGCGGCCGGTGCGCTTGAGCTCCACGACGGCGGCGACGAAGCGGCGCTTCTCGTCGGCGGTCAGGTTCGCCTGGTTCTTGCGGACGGTCATGTGCGAGGGCTCCCGAAAGTGCGTGAGGGGCGGGTCAGTTGGCGGGGAACGGCAGCAGCGCGGCGCCCCGGAGCTCGTCGACCGCGGCACGCGCGCAGGCGCGCGGGGTGGTCACCGGGTCGTAGTGGCTGACGACGCTGATCCAGGTGCCGTCGGCGTTGCGCATCACATGCAGTTCCACGCCGTCGACGAACACCGCGTAATCCCCGCCGTGATGGTTGTCGTGCCCGCCGCCCGAGCGGGCCCGGCCCTGTATGCGGCGGCCCTTGTAGACCTCGTCGAAGGGCGCGGGGGAGGAGCCGGGCTGGCCGGCGGCGGGGGCGGCGGGGGCGGCGAGCGTGGCGGCTCCGGAGGCGGCGGCGAGGGCGGCCGCGGCGGTGAGCGCGCGGCGACGGCTGAGTTCCGGCATACGGATCTCCCGGTTCGGTTCGGCAGTTGACTCCGCATGCCTATCGGGAGCAGCGAGACCTGGAGAAATCCCTCAGGAGTGGTTGGCTACGATCCAGACAATTACCCACATGTCATGCAAGATTGAACGAAGGTGATCTTGCCGCCCTGGTGGCGGCGTCTCCCCCGGAACGGGCAATTCCTACTCCCGGGAGCCCTGAATCGGGTGGTGTTTCGCGGACGGGTGTGCCGCTCGTGGTCTGGGGCACGCCCGGAAACTGACGCGATCCGGAAGTCGGATCGCGAGGACCCGCGCTGCTACTCTCCGTATCGAAATGATCGCATTGAGTGATTCCAAGGGGTGCGCGTGAAGGTCGACTGTGTCGGAGGCGGGCCCGCAGGCCTGTACCTCTCGATCCTGCTGAAGCTGCAGGACCCCTCCCACGACATCACCGTCCACGAGCGCAACCGGGAGGGCTCGACATACGGCTGGGGCGTCACCTACTGGCGCGGACTGCTCGACAAGCTCCACGCCCACGACCCCGAGTCGGCACGCGCCATCGCCGACCACTCGGTCAAGTGGAGCGAAGGCATCGCCCGGGTAAGGGACCTGACCACCCGTCACAGCGGCGACGAGGGCTTCGGGATCGGCCGCCACCGGCTGCTGGAACTCCTCGCCGCACGCGCCCGCTCCCTCGGTGTCCGCCTGGAGTACGAGCACGAGATCGACGCGGCCGACCCGCCCGCCGGAGCCGACCTGGTCGTCGCGAGCGACGGCGTCCACAGCGCCCTGCGCACCCGCCACGCCGGCCACTTCGGCAGCGAGCTCAGGCCCGGCCGCAACCACTACATCTGGCTCGGCACCACCAAGGTCTTCGACGCCTTCACCTTCGCCTTCGTGGAGAGCGACCACGGCTGGATCTGGGCCTACGGCTACGGCTTCGGCCCCGACCGCAGCACCTGCGTCGTCGAATGCGCCCCCGAGACCTTCACCGGCCTCGGCCTCGACCACGCCGACGAGGCGGAAAGCCTCGCCCTGCTGGAGAAGCTGTTCGCCGACACCCTGGACGGCCACGCCCTGATCGGCCGGTCACCGGCCGACGGCAGCTCCCCCTGGCTGAACTTCCGCACCCTGACCAACCGCACCTGGTACCACGACAACCTCGTCCTGCTCGGCGACGCCGCCCACACCACCCACTACTCCATCGGCGCCGGCACCACCCTCGCCCTGGAGGACGCCATCGCGCTGGCCGGAGCGCTGCGCGAGCACACCGCCCTGCCGCGAGCCCTCGCCCAGTACGAACGGGAGCGCAAGCAGGCCCTGCTCCCCATCCAGAGCGCCGCCCGCTACAGCGCCCAGTGGTACGAGAACCTGCCCCGCTACATCCAGCTGCCCCCCGAGCACATGTTCGTCCTGCTCGGCCAGCGCCACTCGCCCCTGCTGCCGTACATCCCGCCCCAGCTCTACTACCGCCTCGACAAGGCGGCGGGACGGCTGGAGGCGCTGCGCCGGTTCAAGCGCTGGCTGGGGCCGAAGGTGGCGCGCACGGTCCACGCGCGGGCGCTGGCCTCGGGCGAGCGGAGCGCTCCGCGGATGACAGACTGACGCCATGGACGAGCGCACATTCGGCAGGTCTCAGCAGCACGCGTCCGTGGTCGGTCTCGGCACCTGGCAACTGGGTGCCGACTGGGGCGACGTGGACGACAAGGAAGCCCTCGCGGTGCTGGAGGCGGCGGCCGAGGCGGGCGTGACCTTCTTCGACACCGCGGACGTCTACGGCGACGGCCGCAGCGAGGAGACCATCGCCACCTTCCTGCGCGGCAGGCCCGATCTGCATGTCATGGTCGCCACCAAGATGGGCCGCCGGGCCGACCAGATCCCGGAGAACTACGTCCTGGACAACTTCCGTGCCTGGAACGACCGTTCCCGCCGCAACCTCGGCGTCGACCGGATCGACCTCGTGCAGCTGCACTGCCCGCCGACGCCCGTCTACTCCACCGACGAGGTGTTCGACGCCCTGGACACCCTCGTCGCCGAGGAGCGCGTCGCCGCGTACGGCGTGAGCGTGGAGACCTGCGAGGAGGCCCTCACCGCGATCGCCCGCCCCGGCGTGGCGAGCGTGCAGATCATCCTCAACGCCTTCCGCATGAAGCCCCTCCACGAGGTCCTGCCCGCCGCCCAGGAGGCGGGCGTCGGCATCATCGCCCGCGTCCCGCTCGCCTCCGGCCTGCTGTCCGGCAAGTACACCAAGGACACCGTCTTCCCCGAGAACGACCACCGCACCTACAACCGGCACGGCGAGTCCTTCGACGTCGGCGAGACCTTCTCCGGCGTGGACTACACAACCGGCGTCGAGGCCGCCGCCGAGTTCTCCGCCCTCGCCCCGGCCGGATACACCCCCGCCCAGCTCGCCCTGCGCTGGATCATCCAGCAGTCCGGAGTGACCACGGTGATCCCCGGCGCCCGCTCCCCGGAACAGGCCCGCGCCAACGCGGCCGCGGCGTCCCTGCCGGAGCTGACCGAGCAGACACTCACCGCGATCCGGGAGCTGTACGAGCGGCGGATCAAGGGGCAGGTGGAGGGGCGCTGGTAGGAGCGTAGCGCCAAAGACCCCGTCACCAGCGGAAACGCTGGGAGCGGGGTCTTCGTGCATGGGGGGCCGTACGCCGCCACCAGAAACGTCCACAGCGTTGACGCCGTATGACGTGCTCACTAGGGTTCCGTCGGCACAGCGAACAGTGTTCGATATTCCGAACCCACACGGAAAGAGCACCCGATGTCCTTACCGCTCAGCAGACGCCGCCTCCTGCAAGCCGCCGGAGCCTCGGTCGCCGCCTCCGCCACCGGTTCTCTCCTCGGCGGCACGCCCGCCCACGCCGCGGTGGTCCCGCCGGTCCGGTCCGACATCGGGGCGCTGGTGCATCCCTTCGAACTCGGCCAGGTCCGACTGAGCGCGAGCCGCTGGCTGGACAACCAGAACCGCGCCGCGAGCTATCTGCGGTTCGTCGACGTCGAACGGCTGCTGTACAACTTCCGCGCCAACCACCGTCTGTCCACGGCCGGCGCGAGCCCCGGCGGTGGCTGGGACGCGCCGGACTTCCCCTTCCGCAGCCACGTCCAGGGCCACTTCCTCACCGCCTGGGCCCAGTTGTACGCCGTGACCGGGGACACCGTATGCCGGGACAAGGCGGCGTACATGGTCGCGGAGCTGGCGAAGTGTCAGGCCAACAACAGCGCCGCCGGATTCGGTGCCGGATATCTCTCCGGCTACCCCGAGTCCGACTTCACCGCCCTGGAACAACGCACCCTGAGCAACGGCAATGTGCCGTACTACACCATCCACAAGACGCTCACCGGCCTGCTGGACGTGTGGCGCCTCATCGGCAACATCCAGGCCCGCGACGTACTGCTGGCCCTGGCGGGATGGGTCGACGCACGCACCGGCCGGCTGACCGCGGCGCAGACGCAGGCCATGCTGGGCACCGAGTTCGGCGGCATGAACGCCGTACTGACCGACCTCTACCAGCAGACCGGCGACGCACGCTGGCTCACCGTCGCCCGCCGTTTCGACCACGCCGCGGTCTTCGACCCCCTGGCCGCCAACCAGGACCAGCTCAACGGCCTGCACGCCAACACCCAGGTGCCGAAGTGGATAGGCGCCGCCCGCGAGTACAAGGCCACCGGCACCACTCGCTACCGCGACATCGCCACCAACGCCTGGAACATCTGCGTCGGCACCCACACCTACGCCATCGGCGGCAACAGCCAGGCCGAACACTTCCGCGCCCCCAACGCCATCGCCGCCTACCTGCGCCAGGACACCTGCGAGAGCTGCAACACGTTCAACATGCTCACCCTCACCCGGGAGCTGTGCGCCCTCGACCCGAGCCGTGCCGCGCTGTTCGACTACTACGAGCAGGCGTGGCTCAACCAGATGATCGGCCAGCAGAACCCGGCCGACTCCCACGGCCACGTCACCTACTTCACCCCCCTCAACCCCGGCGGCCGTCGCGGGGCGGGCCCGGCGTGGGGAGGCGGCACCTGGAGCACCGACTACACCACCTTCTGGTGCTGCCAGGGCACCGGCCTGGAGATGCACACCAGGCTGATGGACTGCGTGTACTTCCACGCCGGCACCACCCTGACGGTGAACCTGTTCGTCCCCTCGGTCCTCACCTGGTCCCAGCGCGGCATCACCGTCACCCAGACCACCTCGTACCCGGCGAGCGACACCACGACCCTGCGCGTCACGGGCAACGCCGCCGGCACCTGGACGATGCGCATCCGTATCCCGGGCTGGACCACCGGCGCCACCGTCAGCGTCAACGGCGCCACCCAGAACATCGCCACCACGCCCGGCAGCTACGCCGCCCTCACCCGCGCCTGGACCTCCGGCGACACGGTCACCGTCCGCCTCCCCATGCGGGTCGTCATACGGCCGGCCAACGACACCCCCAATGTCGCCGCGATCACCTACGGCCCGGTCGTCCTGTCCGGCAACTACGGCAACACCGCGCTCAGTTCCCTGCCGTCCCTGGACACGACCTCGATCAGACGGACCAGCGCCGGCACACTCGCCTTCACCGCCACCGCGGCCGGTGCCACCGTGAACCTGGGGCCGTTCCACGACGCCCACGGCCACAACTACACCGTCTACTGGAACACCGGCACCACCCCCACCGTGCGCCTCGTCAACGCGGCCAGCGGTCTGGTACTCGGCATCCAGGACATGTCCACCGCCGACGGCGGCCGCGCCCTCCAGTGGCACGACTCCGGCACCGCCGACCACAACTGGGAAATGATCAGCGACGGCAGCGCCTTCCGCTTCCGCAACGCCCACAGCGGCAAGGTCCTCGGCGTCCAGGACATGTCCACCGCCGACGACGCGACCGTCCTGCAATGGGCGGACAACGGCACCGCCGACCACCGGTGGACCCTGCTCGACCAGAACGACGGCACCTACAAGATCCGCAACCTCCACAGCGGCAAACTGCTCGCCATCGCGGGCGACTCCACCGCCGTCGGCGCCTTCGCCGTTCAGGACTCGGACGACGGCACGGCCGACAATCGATGGCGCGTCGTGCGCAACTAGCGGGTTCTGTTCGGCGAGAGCTGAACGGGGCCGGACACCCGGCCCTCCAGAGCCGTTTGAACGATCACTGCCGGGTCACCCGGACCCCATGGCGCAGGCAACAGAGAGACGCTCCGGCCGTGATGAGACCGAGGACGAGCGTGCCGACCGTATGTGGTCCGAGCTCATCCAGGAGGTCCGGGTGGCCCAGATGGGTGTGCAGATCCTGTTCGGCTTCCTGCTCACCGTGGTGTTCACCCCGACGTACGCCGATCTGGGCGACACGGAGCAGACCATCTACATCGTGACCGTCGTTCTGGGCGCCACCGCCACCGGCGCCCTGATCGGGCCCGTGTCCCTGCACCGGCTGGTGTCCGGTCGGCGCATCAAACCGCGCGCGGTGGAGTGGGCGTCCCGGCTGACCTTCGTCGGCCTGGTGCTGCTGCTGGCCACCACGACGGCGTCCTTGCTGCTGATCCTGCGGGTGGCCACCCGCAACGGCATTGTGCCGTGGCTGGTCACGGGCGTGGTCCTGTGGTACTTGCTGTGCTGGTTCGTACTGCCGTGGTGGGTGCGGCACCGCTATACGTCGCACGACTGACCGCCGACGCCGAGAGCTGCCGGTCGTGCAGAACATGTCGCACCGCGTGTGCCAGACGTCGCCCTGCGTGGCGAGGAAGGCGTCGGCCGCGTGCCCGCCGATCACGGCGGCCGCCCACTCCAGCAGGAGGACCAGCGCGTGCCGCGTCAGGAGACAGCGGGGGCTCCTTGTCGTCGGAGCCCCATCGTGGCCGGGGGCCGCCCCGGCGGAAGTCCCCTCGTGGCCGGGGGCCGCCCCGGCGGAAGCCCCCTCGCGGCCGGGGGCCGCCCCGGCGGAAGCCCCCCTCGTGGCCGGGGGCCGCCCCGGCGGAAGCCCCCCTCGTGGCCGGGGGCCGCCCCGGCGGAAGTCCCCTCGTGGCCGGGGGCCGCCCCGGCGGCATGAGTACGGCTACTCGGCCGGCGCGGTTCCCTTGGCGCCGCGCAGCGCGCTGATGCACGAGGCGATGGCCTGCTGGAGCTCCTCCAGCTGCTGCACCATGTCGTCCTCGACGAACTCCTGCACATCGTCGAAGGTGAGCTCCTCGAACACCTTCGTCGCCCTCTGCAGGCTGCTGTAGAACTTCGTCCGCCGTTCCTGGACGCGGAGTTCGGGGTCGGCCTCCACCGTCTCGGCGACGAGGGTCTTCATGGTGTCGTAGGCCTCGGTGGCCCACTCGCCGGTGTCCTCGTCCTCGTCCAGCTCGTCGAGCAGGGACAGATGCCGCTCGGCCTCCTGACGGAGGCCCGCGGGCGCGTCGATGGTCTGCCCGGCAGGTGTTTTGACCTGGCCGGACTCCGCGATCTGCCGGACGTAGCCGATCCGGTCGGCGGCCCGGCTCTCGCTGGCGACGGCCTTCTTCAGGTCGTCGGTGCGCACCACGTCCCGGGCCAACTCGGCCTGGAGTTCCGGGTCTTCCTTGATGCGGTCGAGCAGCGCGCTGCGGGCCGCGCGGGCGGTGGAGTGGTCCGCGAGGATCGCGGCCCGCAGGGCGGTGGGGTTCTCCGCGACCTCCAGCGCCTTCGTCGGCCGGATGCCCTGCGCCTCGGCGGCCTCGGCGATGGCGGTGCCACGCTCGGAGGTGGCGCTGTTGCGGGAGACGTAGTAGCTCAGCCAGACGTCGGCGTCCGGCAGCTCCACCTCCGCGCCCGGCTGGAGCGCCTCGAAGTGCGGGACGAGACCGTCGTCGGCGGCCCGGTCCCACGCCTTGTAGTAGCGCATGACACGCTCGGGCGAGCAGCCGGCGAGTTCGGCGAACTCCTTCGCCGAGACCTTCGGCGTCTCGTCCGCGCCCTGCCCGCCGGGGCGCACACTGCGCGCCACCATCAGGCCGAAGGCCCACCCGCCGGTGCGCGCGTACACACCGAACTCACGCGCGTCCCGCGCGACGAGGTCGGACAGCGGCGCGGGGGACGTCTCGGAGGGGACGAACGCCAGGGTCACGGAGGACTCTCCTGAGGCTGGGCCGGGTGACATGTACCGACGGGCAGCCTATATGCACCTGCATGCGATGGTTTGCCGGACCCCAGGTGTGTCATCCGAAGGCGTCACGCAGCGCCGGCAGCAGCGTCTTCTCCGACCAGCCGAGATAGGCCGGCTGCGACTCCCCGCCGATCTGCACCAGGGCGATCTCGCTGAACCCGGCCTCCGCGTACGGCCGTACGGCCTCGACGAAGGCGTCCGGGTCGTCGCCGCACGGGATGGAGGCGGCGACATCGTCCGGAGTGACGAACTGGGTGGCCGACTCGAAGGAATCCGGGTGCGGCAGCTCCGAGTTGACCTTCCAGCCACCGCCGAACCAGCGGAACTGCGCGTGGGCGCGCTTGAGTGCGGTGTCCCGGTCGGGGTCGTAGCAGACCGGCAACTGGCCGACGCGCGGCTTGCCCTGGCCGCCGTGCCGGTCGAAGGCCTCCAGCAGGCCCGCCTTCGGCTCGGTGGCGATCACCAGGTCCGCCAGCCGGCCCGCGAGCGAGCAGGACTGCTCGCCGGAGACGGCGACACCGATCGGCGGCGGCTGCTCGGGCAGGTCCCACAGACGGGCCGAGTCCACGTCGTAGTGGGCGCCGTGATGGGTGACATGGCCGCCGTCGAAGAGCGCCCGGATGATTCCGATCGCCTCCTCCAGCATCTCGTGCCGCACATCGACGGACGGCCAACCACCGCCCACCACATGCTCGTTGAGGTTCTCCCCGGAGCCGAGCCCGAGACGGAAGCGGCCGTCGGACAGCAGCTGCGTCGTCGCGGCCTTCTGCGCGACCACCGCCGGGTGGTAGCGGAAGGTCGGACACGTCACATAGGTCATCAGCGGAATCCGCCGGGTCGCCTGAGCGGCCGCGCCGAGCACGGTCCACGCGTACGGCGAGTGACCCTGCGAGCGCAGCCACGGAAAGTAGTGGTCCGAGGTCACCGAGAAATCGAAGCCCGCCTCTTCGGCGCCCACCACGTGGTCGACGAGGTCACGGGGGCCGGCTTGTTCGGTCATCATCGTGTATCCGATTTGCACCATACGGCCCGAGTCCCCGGTCCGGGCACGGGAAAACGGCCTGGTGGGTATGGATGCCGTCATGACAACTCGCGTACTGCCCTCCAGCACGCCCGCGTCCCAGGGCGTCGACGCATCCGGTGTGCTCGCCTTCCTCGACGCCCTCGAAGCCGACCCCGCCATAGAGCCGCACAGCCTCATGATCATGCGGCACGGCAAGCTCGTGGCGTCCGGCTGGTGGGCGCCGTACACCGCCGAGCGCCCGCAGCTGCTGTACTCCCTCAGCAAGAGCTTCACGTCCACCGCGGCCGGGTTCGCCGTCGCCGAGGGGCTGCTGCGCCTCGACGACCCGGTGATCTCGTACTTCCCCGAGTTCGATGCCGATGTCACCGACCCGCGCAGCCGCGCGATGCTGGTGCGGCACATTGCGTCGATGGCCAGCGGACACGAGGCCGAGACCCTCGACCGGGCCCGTGCCCTGGACCCCGACGAGCTGGTGCGGGGGTTCCTGCGGATCCCGCCGGAGCGTGATCCGGGGACCGTCTTCGCGTACAACCAGCCCACCACGTACACCCTCGCCAGGATCGTCCAGCGCGTCACCGGCCAGTCGCTCACCGACTATCTGCGCCCCCGGCTCTTCGACCCGATCGGCATCGGCGAGGTGGTGTGGCTGCGCGACCGGTCCGGCCACGACCTGGGCTTCAGCGGGCTGCACGCCACCACGGACGCGATCGCCCGGCTGGGGCAGCTGTATCTGGGCGGCGGGATATGGGACGGGCGGCGGGTGCTGCCCGAATCCTGGGTGGCGGAGGCCACCCGCCTGCACACGGCCAACGATCAGGGACCGATGGGCGGCGAGGACTGGCGGCAGGGCTATGGCCTGCAGTTCTGGATGTCGCGGCACGGCTACCGCGGTGACGGCGCCTACGGCCAGTTCTGTCTGGTGCTGCCCGAGCACGACGCGGTGATCGCCACGACAGCGGCCACCGTGGAGATGCAGCGGATGCTGGAGCTGGTCTGGACGCATCTGCTGCCCGCCTTCGGTCCCGCGCCACTGCCCGGCGCGGAGGGAGCGGACACGGCCCTGGCAGAGCGGCTGGCCGGGCTCGCGCTGGCGCCGGCCGAGAGCAAGTCCGCGCCGGAGGAGTGGACCGCCGTCACCTTCGGCTCCCACGGGATCTCCGCGGAGGTCACCGCGGATCCGGACGGGCACTGTCTGACCCTCGTCGAGGACGGTCACCGGCTGGAACTGCGGCTCGCGGAGAGCGGCTGGAGCGTCACCGAGGAGCCGGTCCCCACCGCGGTGAGCGGGGGGTGGACCGACGCCGACACGCTGGAGGTGGACGTGCTCTTCCTGGAGACGCCCCACCGGCTCGCCGTGACCTGCTCGCTGCCGGACCGCACGTGCGTGGCACGCTGGCGCACCCAGCCCCTGCATCCCAGGCCGCTGCGCGCGATGGGCGCGCCCCGCCGGTCAGACTGACGGCTCCTGGAAGGTGCGCAGGGCGGTGGCCAGGGCCTCGCGGTTGTCGGGGTCGTCCCAGTCGGCCGCGGCCGCCGTCCAGCGCAGCGAGTAGCCGCGGCCGCCCCCGATGAGGTAGCCCCGGCCGAAGGTGCGCACCCGCGTGCCGTCCGCGTCGGCGAGCCACTCCATCTCGGCGGCCTCCCGGCCCCGGTACGTCGTCGCCCGGATCTCACCGATCCTCCGGTAGCCGCCGGCCTGCTTCAGACCGGGCTCCACTTCCCGCCAGACGTCGACGGGATCGGGCCCCACCCGCTCGCTGTAGGTGACGGTGAGCGTGCGCGGATCACCCTCCGCACCGAGCACCACGCGGTACGCCAGATCCGAGACCCGGTTGGTGCTCAGCGCCTGCCAGCCCTCCGGGAGCGTGACGGAGAAGCCCTCGGGGGAGTCGTAGCGGCGGAAGGGCGATTCCGTGGGGGTGGGGGTCGGCGTGGCCGAGGGGCTGGGTGCGGCGGACGCGGTGGCGGACGGAGTCGGGGCGGGCTTCGGGGCGGCGGCGGGGGAGTCGGAGCCGCCCGGCAGCCGGTCGGTCACCGCGAGGACGGCGACCGCGACGGTGACGACGGCCAGGGCGGTCCCGGCGATCATCGTGCGGTTGCTCCAGCCCGGGCAGTGCACGAAACGGCCGCGCAGCCGGGGGCTGGGCATCGCCACCGCGGTCTCCTCGTCGAGCGTGCGGACCAGGGCCTCGCGGACCACCGGACGGGGCAGCCGCTCCACGGGGTCCTTGCGCAACAGGCCCTGTACGGCCTGGGTGAGCGGCCCGGCACGCACCGGGGTGCGCAGCGGCAGCCGGTCCACACCCTTCAGCGTGGCCTCCGGCCGCCCCCGGTCCCGGAAGGGCGGGCGTCCCTCCAGCATGGTGTAGAGCAGCGCGCCCAGGGTCCACATGTCGGTGGCCGGTCCGAGGGGCTCGTCGCGTGCCTGCTCGGGGGAGGCGTAGGCGGGGGCGGACAGCCGGGGTACGACGGTGGCGCCGGCCAGTCCGAAGCCGGTGACCACGACAGAACCCTCGTCGCGCACGAACACCTGGGCGGGGCTGAGTTCGCCGTGCGTGATGCCCTGTCCGTGCGCGGCCTCCAGGATGTCGAGCAGTTCCAGACCGATGCGCGCGGCCCGGACATAGTTCAACGTGCCTTGCTGGGCGAGGAGTTCGCTCAGTGGCACACCGTCGATCCACCGGGTGACCACCCAGAGCGTGCCCGACTCCTGGACGACGTCGACGACTTCGGCCACCCGGCCGGCCGGCATCAGTGCCATCCGCTCGGAGGTGCGGATGACACGCGCGGCGATCCGACGCGCCTCCTCCGCGTCCGGAACCTCCGGCAGCCCGATCTGGGTGACCAGGACGGGCCGCTCCACCCCGATGTCCTCGCCGTACCAGCAGACGTGGTTGGTCTCCCGGCTGACGACCTCGACGAGCCGGAATCTCCCGGCGACCAACACGGGTGTGGAGACGTGCGCCTTGACCATGGTCATCCCTCGCTGAACCCCTGGCTCTCACCTTTCCCAGAGGTACGGCGGGTGCGACGTGGTGTGTTCAAGGATGCGCCGGCCCAGATGCGCCGATTCCCGATTGTTCACCTGGCGAGCCGAACACCCGTATCAGAGGTCGCGCCGCACCAGAAAATCCAGCAGCGACCGCAACTCCCCGGCCGCGCCCGCTTCCAGAGGTACGGCGTCCAGGGCGGCCTCCGCCTCGCCGATCCGGCGCCGGGCCTCGCGCAGTGCGGCCGACCGGCCGCCGGCCTCCTCGATCAGCGCGGCCGCGCGGCCGGAATCCTCGCCGGATTCCAGGAGTTCGGCCAGGCGCCGGGCCACGGGCGAGTCGAGCGCGACCAGCACCGGGAACGTCTTCTTGCGTTCCCGCAGATCGCCGTGGACGGGCTTGCCGGTGACCGCGGGGTCGCCCCAGATGCCGAGGACGTCGTCGACGATCTGGAAGGCGATGCCGAGGTCCCGTCCGGCCCGGTCCAGCGCGGCGACCGTCGTGGACGGCGCCCCACCGAGCGCGGCACCCAGCGCGGCCGCACAGCCCAGCAGCGCGCCCGTCTTGTGCTCGGCCATCGCCCGGTACTCCTCGGGCCGCACCCGCTCCGGTCCCGTCCAGGGGCGGGTCGCGAACAGCAGGTCGTCGGCCTGCCCGCGCACCAGATCGCCGAGCGCCACGGACAGCAGCCGCACGGGGCCGCCGCCCCCGGGTGCCGCGGCGAGCGTCTCGACGGCCAGCGCGAACAGGGCGTCACCCGCGAGCACGGCCGGGCCGGTGCCGTACGCCTTCCACACCGTGGGGCGCCGGCGGCGGGCCGTGTCGCCGTCCATGATGTCGTCGTGCAGCAGCGAGAAGGCGTGCACCAGTTCCACGGCCACCGCCGCGGTCGTCCCGGCCTCGGTGGGGCCGCCCACCGCCTCGGCGCCGAGCACGGCCAGCGCCTGCCGAACCCCCTTGCCTCCGGTGGCGGCGACGGGGGCGCCGCCCACCTCGGACCAGCCGAAGGAGTACGCGGCCATCTCACCCACCCAGGGATGCAGCCGCCCCACCGCCTCGCAGAGCACGGGACGGACCAACTCCCGGCAGCGGTCCAGGACGTGGACGCCGGTCAGCGGCGCCGTCGAGACGTGGACGCCGGTCACCGGCGCCGTCGAGGAGAAGACCGTCACCGTACGGCCTCCGTGCCGAGCTCCTCCTGGGCCCGGGCCACCATCTCCCGGGCGTGCTTGAGGCCGATCCGGTCCAGCGTCCCTGCCAGTTCCGCCAGTTCGGCCGCCGTCTCCGAGTGGTCCCGGCCCAGCCGGGCCCTGCACTTGGTCAGGCCCAGACGGGCCAGAGCCTGCCCGCGCGGCTCGCTCATGGCACGGAACTCGGCGAGCGCCCGCTCGTACAGCTCCCGGGCCTCGGCGTAACGACCGGCGCGGTACAGGACGTTGCCGCGCATCTTGTGGTTGTAGGCGAGCGCGCTGGAGAGGTTCATCGCCCGGCAGGTCGCCTCCGCCTCGGACAGCAGCTCGAGTGCCCGCCCGGTGTCCCCGTCGCGGACCGAGACGATGTCGGCGAGTCCGCGCAGCGCCCAGGCGTGCCCGCGCCGGTCGTCGGCGCGGGCGGCGATCTCGGCCGCCTCCTCGAACAGGGCGTAGGCGGTGTCGAAGGAGCCGGTGTTGCGGTGGATCTGCGCGATGCCCTCCAGTGCCCAGACCGTGTGCCGGGCCTCGCCGCGCCGCCGGGCCTCGGCCAGCAGTTGCTCGTGCAGCCGGGCGACGGCCTCGTAGTCGCCCTGGATCCGGCCGGTCTCGGCGAGGCCGGCCAGCGAGTACCCGCGGACGACGATGTCACCGCCGCGCTCGCCGAGGTCGGCGGCGAGTTGGAGGAGGCGCCGGGCCAGCGGGAATTCACCGCGCTGCCGGGCCAGGGTGCCGCCGCTCCACAGCGCCCAGGCCATCGCCGCCGTGTCCCCTGCCTGGCGGGCGGCGCGGTAGCTCGCCTTCCACGCCCGGTCCGCCTCCCCGATCTGCCCCAGCCGCCGGTGTGCCTCGGCGACGGCGAGCCCGGAGCGCGCCGCCTCGCGGTGCCGCCCGGTCCGCTCGGCGGACCGCAACTCCTCGGTGCCGGCTGCCAGGACGTCGGTGAGGGAGGAGTTCACGGACAGGGTGGTCAGGGCGCCCTGGTACTCCGGGGCGAAAGCCTTGCCGTACATGGATGCCTTTCGGTCCGTATACACCCCATCTATACCTTGAGCGTATACATGGCGTGTATAGGGCGTCGTAAACCAGCCCTGGCCCCCGAGGGACCAGGGCGGTGTGATCTGTTGTCGATCAAGACGTGGACGGAGCCGACAGGGTTGCCCGTGAGGCGCAGATCACCTCACGGGACGTCAGTGCTGCTGGGCCTTCGGGGGTGTCGCCTCGCTCGGCCGTACGACGACATAGCCCTCACCGCTCAGCATCAGCTGGACGGCCTCCCCGGAGCCGCCGCGCAGCATCGACCCGATGGACTGCGACCGGTGCAGCGAGGTCCCCAGGCCCGCGCTCCAGCCGACGACCGCGTCGGTGTCGACGTAGACCGGATACTGCGCCGACACCGGGATCACCAACGGATTGCCCTCGCAGACCAGGCCCAGCCGGCCCTGCCCGGTGAACACACTGTTGAACAGGCCGCCGCCGGTGATACCGGCCCCCTTCACGGTTGCGATCCGGTACGACAGCGACGCGTCGAAGCACAGGACGTTACGGCCGTTGACGGTGAACTCGTCGCCGGGGTCGAGCTCGACGACGAAGCAGTTCTGCGCCTCGTGCGCGAACCAGGCCTCGCCCTGCCCGCGCACCGCCATCAGCGGCAACCCCTCCCCGGTGGCCGCGCGCTTGAGCATCCCGCCCACGCCCTGGCCCTTGCGCTCGAACTGGAGATTGCCCCGATAGGCGATCATCGCGCCCTGGCGGGCCAGCATCTCGCCGCTCACCGCGTATCTGATGCACTTGGCGTTCTCGACTGTCATGCCCGGCGCCGTGGCGGGCTGGACCATGTGCTCGCTGGAAAACAGGTCACCCTTCATGAGGGCATCGTGCCGCGGACGATGTCCTTCCGCCTAGATCGCGCGGCACCCCGCGTCAGGCGCCGAAGAGCTGGGTCCAGTACGTGCCTGCTTCGCCGCCGCCCGCGAAGCCGATGCCGATGTGGGTGAAGTCGCGCTTGAGGATGTTGGCGCGGTGGCCCGGGCTGTTCATCCACCCCAGCACGACCTCGGCGGGGGAGCGCTGGCCGCAGGCTATGTTCTCGCCGATGGAGCGCCGCCGGGAGCCCGCCGCGGCCGCCCGGTCCCAGGGCCGGCTGCCCTCGGGCGAGGTGTGGGCGTAGAAGGCCCGCGCGACCATGTCCGCGCTGTGCGCCTGCGCGGCGGTGGTGAGGACGGGGTCGACGGCGAGCGGGGACAGACCGGCCCTGGCCCGCTCCCGGTTGGTGAGCTCCACGACCTCCGTGGCGGTCCGGGCCAGATCCGCGGGGGTGAACGGGCGGGCCCACAGCGCCGTCCAGTAGACCTCGCCGGAGCGGGCGGGAACCTGGGCCAGTCCGGCATGGACGAAGACCGGGTCGAGGAGGGTGCGCCGGGAGCGGTCGGAGCGCAGACAGTAGTCGACGAACTCGGCGGGAGAGCGGGGGCCGGACACCAGGTGCTCCCCGACGGTCAGATACGTGTATCCGGTGGCGGTGACGCGCGGGTAGAGGCCCGCCCCGTTCAGGCGGCCGCTCGCCGCCATGGCGGTGGCATGGTCCCGCGCGGCGGAGGTCAGGCGGGCGTCCAGGGCTATCGGTGGTGAGCCGGCCGATGCCCGAGCGGAGTTGATGAGCCCTGCGAAGCCGTCCGGCTCGACGGGTGCGTCCAGGGTGACCTCCACCCCGAAGTCACGGGCGAGGCCCGCCAGCCCGTCCGCGTACCCCTGGCCCAGGGCCCGCAGCTTCCAGCCGCCGCCGCGCCGGTAGAGCTCCGCGAGCAGCAGCACCGTCTCCTGCCGGGGGCGCGGTGGACCGAACCGGGCCAGGGTGCGGCCGCCCGGGCCGGTGACATGGAGCATGGGAGCGGGCAGGGCGCCGAGGGAGGTGCCGGGGTCGGCCGGGCTGATGACGACCGTGACCCGGGTGGCGCCCGCGCGCAGCCGCGCCGGGTCGACGGTGAGTGTGTCGCCGTGCAGCCGCGCGCCCGGGGCGGCCGGCTGGTTGTAGAACACGAAGTCGCCGTCGCCGCGCACCTTGCCACCCTCGTCCGTGATGAGCGCGGACATATCGAAGGGGCCGGGCACCCGGACGGCCACGGCGCCGCCCGGAAGGGGCACATTGCCCCCGGGGACCAACTCGCTCATCGGGCCGTCCTGGTGTCGTCGTACGCGTTCCGGTGGGAGATGTCCGGAAAACGTGCGCCCCACCGCGAGGGTTCCCGCCCCGCCGACTCAGCGCAGGAGGGCGCCCGGATCGATCCGCTCGCCGGTCGAGGAACCGCGCGGCGCCTTCGCCTTCCTGCCGCAGAACGCCGACTCCAGCGTCCCGAGCATGGTGGTGTGCACCGAGCCGTTGTTGGAGGTGTTGGCGAGCGCCGTCAGGCTGCGCCGGCCGTCCTTGGAGGCGAACGCGTAGGTGTAGAAGCCCTGGACGGCACCCGTGTGCCCGTACACCGACACACCGCACGACAGATCCCGGCGCCGCAGTCCGAGTCCGTACGCCTGACCGGAGCCCGCCGGCACCCACCGCTCCATCTGCGCCAGTTGCGCGGCCGAGGTCAGCCTGCCGCCGAGCAGCGCCGACAGAAAGGTGTTGAGGTCCCGCGCGCTGGAAATGACGGCGCCCGCGCTCTGCGCCCACGAGACCGTCTGCTCCGTGGCGTCGACCAGTGCCGCGCCGGGCGTGTCCGGGGTGAGGTAGCCGCGGGCGTGCCGGCCCGGGATCTTCGTGCCGGGATGGACGTAGAAGGTGTCGCTGAGCTTCAGCGGCTTGATGATCCGGTTCTCGTACTCGGTGTGCAGGGAGTTCCCGGTCAGCTTCTTGATGAGCATTCCGGCGACGACGAAGTTGGTGTTGGAGTACGTGTAGGCGCCGCCCGGCGCGGTGGTGCGCGGCTTGGCCAGGGAGCGCTCCATCAGCTGCCGGAACGTGAAGACCTTGGTGCGGACCGCCTCGAAGCCGGGAACCGTCTTCGCGAACATGTCGTTGGTGTAGTCGTACAGGCCACTGCGGTGGCTCAGCACATGGCGCACGGTGATCCGGTCGTCGGGCAGCAGCCCGGGCAGATAGCGGTTGACCGGGGCGTCGAGCTTCAGCTTCTTCTCGTCGACCAGTTGCAGCAGGACGACGGCGGAGAAGGTCTTGGTGACACTGCCGATGCGGAAGCGGTCGGTGGTGCCGAGAGCGCGCAGTGTCTTCCGGTCGGCGATGCCCACGGCCGTCTTGGAGACCGTGCCGCGGTCGTCGATGCGGGCCATCGCTCCGGGCGCGCCCTGCTGCATCGCCGTGCGCAGGACGCCGCGCAGGGCGGTGAGGTCGGGCGCGGGTTCCTGGGGTGCCGCGTGCGCCGGGACCGCCAGGAGGGAGACGAGGACCGTTGTCCCCAACGCCGTAGCCCTGCCCACCGTTGCTGAGACCATCCGAGTCCTCTCCCATTCCTTCTGACACACCGTCACGGCGACGCACAGTAGTGCCAGGAAGAGAAGAAAAGATGGTCATTCAGGACTTACGCGGGCATGGCTCACCCATATGAGGCGGGCGCACGCTCAGCCGGACGACGTCGGCTCCGGTGCGATCAGGCCCTCGCGGTAGGCGATGGCCACCGCCTCGCCACGGCTCGCCGCCCCCAGCTTGGCGAGGATGTTGGAGACATGGACGCTCGCCGTCTTGCCGCTGATGAACAGCTCCTCGCCGATCTGCCGGTTGCTGCGCCCACGGGCCAGCAGCCGCAGCACATCCTGCTCCCGGGCGGTCAGCGGCGAGGTGCGGTCCTGCGTGTGCGACAGCTGGCCCCGGCGGATCAGCGCGTCCGCCCGCTCCAGCAGCGGCAGCGCGCCGAGCCGCGCGGCGGTCTCCCGTACCGCGGCCGCCTCGACGGCCGCCTCCTTTCGCCGCTCGGCCGTCAACAGGGCCTCGGCATACCGGAGCCGGCAGCGCGCCAGCTCGTAGGCGTCGCCGTAGCCGAACGCGGCCACCGCCTTGGTCCAGGCCTCCGCGTCGGGCCCCGAAGTCGCCCGCAGCCACTCGGCCTCGGCGCGGGCCAGCCACGCCATGCCCTCCGGTCCCTGCGGCGCCCGGTCCGCGCTGTGTTCGGCCGAGTCCCGCGCCAGCTCCATCAGCTCCGTCGCGGTGTCCGCCCAGCGCCTGGCCCCGGCCTCGTCGCCGCTGCGTCGCAGCTCGGCGGCCCGGTCGGCCACGGCGGACAGCGCGAGAGCGGCGAGCCGCACCGTCACATCGGGGCGGAAGCCCGCGTCGTCGGTGAGCGCCGCGACCGTGGACCGCACCCGCTCCACCGCCGCCTCCGGCTCGCCCGCCAGCGCGGCGGCGTCGGTCAGCACGATGCCCGCGACCAGCGTGCCCATCCAGTCGAACGGCCCCTCCAGCAGCGCCCGGGCCCGGCCGGCGGCCTTCAGATCACCGCGAGCCAGGGACACGTACCAGGCGGGCCCGGACGTGTACCCGCCCGCCGTCGGCAGCACGCCGCTGTCGCTCGCCGCGGCCCGCACGCACTCGTCCCAGCGGCCCAGCGTGTACAGCACCAGCAGCCGGAGATAGCGCATCTCCATCGGATACGTCGAGGACAGCAGCCCGGCGCGGCGAGCGCGTTCGAGACCCTCGGTCAGCCACGGCAGGCACTCCTCCAGCTCGCCCGCCTCATAACTGCCCATGGCGAAGTGGAGCAGGGCGCGTAGCTCCACCGGCGCGTTGCCCGAAGTCCGCGCCAGATCGCGGGCCTCGCGCAGCCGCTCCCGGCCCTCGGGGCTGCGCCGGCCGTCGCCTTCCAGGATCGCCAGGGAGATGAGCAGGTCGGCGCGGGCGTCCGCCACCTCCAGCCGCTCGGCGACGGCCAGCGCCTCGCGGGCCACCCGCAACGCCGTGTCGTTCTCGCCGACCTGACGTGCCGCCAGGACATGAGTGGCGGCCGCCCACACCCACGTCGGCGAGGGAGGCTCGGCGGGGATCAGGGCGAGCGCCTCGCTGCTGTGGGCGTAGGCCGCGCTCAGGTTGTCGACGCTCATCAGATTGCCCGCGAGGGTGTAGCGGACCCGGGCGGCCAGCTCGGAGTTCTCGTCCTGGTCGACGCCCGCCAGCGCGGACCGGGTCAGCGCGACCGCGCGATGCGCCTCACCGGCGTGCGCCGCCGCCGAGGAGGCACGCAGGGTGAGCGTCACCCGGTCGCTGCCCTCGCCCGAGGGCCGCGCGGATGCCTCCACCGCCGGCCACAGATCGAGCGCGGCCTCCAGATGCCGTAGCTCCTCGGCGGGCGCGCCGACCCGGCGGGCATGGTCGGCGGCCTCCAGCGAGGCGGTGAGCGCCTCGGCGAGGTCATGGCTCTCGCGGTAGTGGTGGGCGCGCTCGGCGGCGGTCTCGGCGCGCCGGGGCCGGCCGGCGAGCAGCCGGGCGAACGCGCCGTGCAGCCGGGCCCGTTCGCCCGGCAGCAGATCGGCGTACACCGCCTCGCGCGCCAGGGCGTGGCGGAAGGAGTACGTGTCGCTGTCCCCCGGGACCAGCAGCTGGCGCCCCAGGGCCTCGCGCAGCGCCGACTCCAGCTCGTCCTCGGGCAGGCCCGCGGCCTCCCTCAGCAGGTCGTGCTCGACGCGCCGCCCGGCGACCGCGGCGGTGCGCAGCACCTGCTGGGCGGTGTCGGACAATTGCTCGAAGCGGATCAGCAGGACATCGGCGAGGCCGCTCGGCACACCGCCGGCCTCGGTGTCCGTGGCCGCGAGGAGCTCCTCGGCGTAGAAGGCGTTGCCCTCGGCCCGCTCGACGATCCGGCGGACCGTGGTGTCCGGCAGCGGCCGTTCCTCCAGGGACCGCACCAGCCGGGTCACCTCGGCGTCGGCGAGCGGCCGCAGTTCGAGCCGCTCCACCGCGGGCAGCCGTACGAGCTCCGCCAGCAGCGGGCGCAAGGGATGGCGCCGGTGCAGATCGTCCGCGCGGTAGGAGGCCAGTACCGCGACCCCGCCCGCCGACCGCTGCAGCGCACCCCGGCTGAGCAGGAACCGCAGCAGATCCCGGGAGGACTGGTCGGCCCAGTGCAGGTCCTCCAGCACAAGCAGCAGCGGGGCTGTGTCCGCCAGGTCCGTCAGCAGCGCGGCCATGCCCTCGAACAGCCGCAGCCGTGAGTCCCGCGCGGTGTCCGTCCCCCCGCCCAGCATCCGGTCGACCACCGGATGCCCCGCGAGCACGTCGGCGAAGCGGGGATCCGCGGCGAGCGAGCCGAGCACCTCGGTGAAAGGCAGATACGGCAGACCGACGTCCCCGAGATCGACACAGTGGCCGCTGAGGACGGTCATCCCGTCCGTCGCGGCGCGCGAGGCGACCTCGTCCAGCACCCGGGTCTTGCCGACTCCGGCATCCCCGGCGACCAGCACGGCCCGAGCCTCACCCGCGCGGGCGCGCTCAAGCACACCGAGGAGCCGGGCAAGCTCCTGGTCGCGGCCGACGAGAGGTGCGGGGGACATGGTCTGCGTCACTTGCCAATCCTGCCACGCCGGTCCGACGCAAAGGGGCGCGGGGAACGGCGCGACCGGCCACGGGGTACTCGCACCCGCCGACGCGCCGGGACCCCCACCCCCTCAGGCGCCCCGCAACACCCGAGCCCAGTCATCAGGAACCCGCCCCGCAGGCCCCGGCGCGGGCTGATCCGCAGGATGACTGACGGGCGGCGCCAGTTCCGGCCCCGACTCGTACAGCTCGGACGAGCTGTAGTCCCAGAACCACCCTTCACCGGGCTCGTAACTCTGCACGACAGGATGCCCGGTGGCTTTGAAATGCTCGGTGGCGTGCTTCGCGGGAGAGGAGTCGCAACACCCCACGTGCCCGCACTGCGCACACCGCCGAAGGTGGAACCACCACCCTCCGTGCTCGTCGCACTCCACGCATCCCGCGCCGCTGGGCGGAACGCCGGGGTCGATTCCGCTGGTCATACGGACTCCTCGTTCGTGTCGTCCTCCGCGGCGGCGGTGAGCGGAAGCAGCACCTGGAACCGCGTGTCGCCCGGCTCGGACTCGACCCGGAGCGTGCCGTGGTGCTTGTTGACCACGATCCGCCAGGAGATGTCGAGACCGAGCCCGGTTCCCTCGCCGACCGGTTTGGTGGTGAAGAAGGGATCGAAGATCCGCCCGTGGTTCTCCGGCGGGATACCGACGCCGGTATCGCGGAACTCCACCAGCAGCCGGTCGTGGTCCGCTGCCGTCCGCACGGTCAACGTCCCTTCTCCGCCCGCGCTGTTGATGGCGGAGACGGCGTTGTCGATGAGGTTGGTCCACACCTGGTTGAGCTCCGCCGGGTACGCGGGGATCTCCGGGAGGGTGCGGTCGTACTCCTTGACGACCTTGATCTGCGGGCCGATCTTCCCGGAGAGCATCAGCAGGGTGCTGTCGAGGAGTTCGTGGACGTCCACGCTGCGGAAGGGGGCACGGTCGAGCTGGGAGTACTGCTTGGCGGCGTCCACCAGGTGCGAGATACGGGTGGTGGAGTCCGCGATCTCGTCCATCAACAGCTCGGTCTCCACGGTGTAGTTGAGCCAGCCGATCGCCCCGGGCAGGATGTCCTCCTCCACGGCCGCGGCGACCTGCTCCAGCCAGTCGACGTCGAGCCCGGCCTGCACGAAGGTCGGCGCGAGCCGCCAGCCTTCCGGGATGTCATGGTCGTCGAGCCAGTCGGTGAGCGCGTCCTCGCGGTCGGCGGCCTCCAGCGGGCTCAAGGCGGGCGCCTTGCCGACGCGTTCGGCGGTGCGTTCCTGGATGTCGATGAGACTGGCGAGGCTCTCGCGCGGGTACGGGCCGGCGGAGATCACGGCCAGCTTGTGCCGCATCTTCGCCACCCGCTCGCGCAGGGTGGCGGTGGCCCGTACGGCCGCGGCGGCCGGGTTGTTGAGCTCATGGGTGAGCCCGGCGGACAACGAGCCGAGCGCCAATAGCCGTTCACGCTGCCCGATGGCCTGCTGGGTGGCCTTCGAGCCGAAGAACAGCCCCTCCAGCAGATGCACGGCCATCGGGAACCACTCCCGCATGATGGCCGCGAACGTGTCGGCGGGCAGCACGAAGAACCGCGTCGGCTCCGTCACGCGCATGGAGTTGTTGTAGACTTGCCGGGCCCGGTCCCCGAGGTAGGCCTGCATGGCCCCCGAATACACCCCGCGCTGGGAGCTGCGGATCACCTCCACATCGTCCGCGCCGACCCGGCGGGACAGGACGACGGTCCCCTCGACCATGACGTAGAAACAGGTGGCCGGATCACCCTCGGCGTACACCGGCCCCGGCTCGAACCTCTCCACCCGCCCCTCGGCGCACAGCCTGCCGAGCTGTTCGGGGGAGAGCTTCTCGAACAGGAACAGCGAGCCGATCTCCGCGGGGCTGCACGGCACGGGCTGTCCGCTCACGACTGCTCCAGATAACGGTGGACGAGCATCACGGCCATGGCTCCCTCTCCTACGGCGGACGCGACCCGCTTGGCGGACTCGGCGCGCGCGTCGCCGGCCACGAACACACCGGGCACATTGGTCTCCAGGTGGTACGGCGGCCGGTCCAGCTCCCAGTCCGCCGGTGGCCGTCCGTCGGGGGTGAGGTCGGGCCCGGCGAGGATGAAGCCACCGCTGTCGCGCAGCACGGTGCCGTCCAGCCAGTCGGTCAGCGGGGCGGCGCCGATGAACACGAACAGCCACTGCGCGTCGACGAGTTCGGTGTCCCCGGTCTCCGTGTCGCGCAGCGTCAGCTGCTCCAGATGCCCCTCGCCGTGGGCGGCGTCGACGACCGTCCTCGGGCGGACGGAAATATTGGGCGCCTCGTTGATCTGCTGGATCAGATAGTGCGACATCGACGCGGACAGATCCGCCCCGCGCACCAGCAGCGTCACCGACTTCGCCCCCTTGGACAGGTACATCGCCGCCTGTCCCGCGGAGTTGGCGCCGCCGACGATGTACACGTCCTGCCCCTTGCACGAGGGCGCCTCGGTCAGCGCGGAGCCGTAGAACACTCCGCAGCTGGTGAGTTCGGCACAGCCGGGTGCCCGGAGCTGCCGATACGACACACCGGTCGCCAGGATGACGCTGTGCGCGGCGATGGCCGAACCGTCGGAGAACCGCACGATGCGCGCGGCGCCGCTGACCTCCAGGCCGGTGACCTCGCGGGCGGTGAGGACCTCGGCGCCGAACTTGGCGGCCTGCCGGCGGGCCCGGTCGGTGAGCTGGGCGCCGGACACACCGTCCGGGAACCCCAGGTAGTTCTCGATCCGCGAGCTCTGCCCGGCCTGCCCGCCGGTGGCCGACCGCTCCACCAGCACCGTCCGCAGCCCCTCGGACGCCCCGTACACCGCGGCCCCGAGCCCGGCGGGCCCGCCGCCGATGACGACGAGGTCGTAGAAGTCGGCGGTCGGCGTCGTCGCGAGACCGACGTGCGAGGCGAGTTCCGGCACATCCGGCTCGACCAGCGCGGTCCCCTCGGGCGTGATCACCAGCGGCAGCCGCCGCCCGTCCTGCCCGGCGGCGGCGAGCAGCCGCTGCCCCTCGGGCTCGTCGGCGGAGTACCAGCGGTAGGGCACCTGATTGCGGGCGAGGAACTCCCGTACGTCGGACGACCGGGCCGACCACCGGTGCCCGACGACCTTCGTGGCGGGCACCGGCCGGTAGTCGCTGCACCGCCAGGCCTCCAGGAGGTCGTCCAGCACGGGGTAGAGCTTCTCCTCGGGCGGATCCCAGGGCTTGAGCAGGTAGTGATCGAGATCGACGACGTTGATGGCGTCGATGGCCGCGCTGGTGTCGGCGTAGGCGGTGAGGAGGATCCGCCGGGCGCCGGGATGGATGTCCATGGCCCGTTCGAGGAACTCGATGCCGTTCATCTGCGGCATCCGGTAGTCGGCAAGGATCACCGCCACGAGATCGCCCCGCAGCTTCAGCTCCCGCAGCGCCTCCAGGGCGGACTCCCCGGACTCCGCCCGCACGATCCGGTACGACTCGCCGTAGCGCCGCCGCAGATCCCGCGCGACGGCTCGGGAGACCCCGGCGTCGTCGTCCACGGTCAGGATGACGGCCCGCGCGGATTCGGCGGCCTGTGCCATACGTCTCCCACCCCGAGTGTTCCGGTGCTCCGGCACGGCGACGACAGCCACCGGGCCGACTGTGGCCATCGTATGTTCGATCGTGCGGCTTCGCTCAGGTATGGGGGAGGGCCCCTGTGCTCAGGGCAGGACGCGGTAGGTCAGGTGCGTGACCAGACTCGCCGACCGCGACGTCACCTGCTCCAGTCTCAGCGGTGGGACGCCCTCGAAGACCCGGGTGCCGGCGCCGAGCGTGAACGGCACGATGTGCAGCCGCAGCTCGTCGACCAGGCCGGCGGCGAGGTACTGGTTGATGGTGGTCGCGCCGCCGTGGATCAGGACCTCGCCGTCGCCGGCCGCCGCGCGCGCCTGTGCCAGCGCCGACTCGATTCCGTCGGTGACGAAGTGGTAGGTGGTGCCGCCGTCCATGGGCTGCGGCTCGCGCGTGTGGTGGGTGAGGACGAACACCGGCGCGTGGAACGGCGGATTGCCGCCCCACCAGCCGTTCCACTGCCGGTCCCACGCGCCGCGCACGGGGCCGAACATGTTGCGCCCCATGATGAAGGCCTTGGGGGCGGCCAGCTGGTCGATCTCGGTGCGGTTCTCGTCGGGGGTGTCGAACATCCAGGCATGCAGCTGGGCGCCCGAGCCGTCGCCGCCGTCGTCACCGAACGGGCGTTCCTCGCTCTGGTCGAGCCCGGCCGCGTACCCGTCGACCGTGATCGTGATGTCGCAGACCACCTTGCCCATGTGCTCGGTCATCGCTGTCTCCTCTGCGCGGTGAGCTTCCTGTCGGGCGTCGTCAGCCGTGCCGCGGGGCCAGGACGCAGAACTCGTTGCCCTCGGGGTCCGCCAGCGTCACCCACGGCTGCTCGCCCTGGCCGACGTCGGCGTGGCGGGCGCCCATGGCGAGGAGGCGGGCGACCTCGGCCTGCTGGTCCTGGGGCCGGAAGTCGAGGTGGAGGCGGTTCTTGACCGTCTTCGCCTCCGGCACGGGGGCGAAGACCAGGCCCGGGAGGCGGTCCGGCTCCGGCCGGATCTCGAACTCGTCGGGGGAGTCGTTGAGCACCACCCACCCGAGCGCCTCGGCCCACCAGCGTCCCAGGGCCACCGGATCGGCCGCGTCGACGTTCACCTGTTCCCACTCCAGTGCCATGGGCGCAGCGTAGTGAAGACTGGCTCCACGGATGTGACCGCGACACAGGGAGGCCCCGTAATGACGCGCCCGATCACGGCAGGATTCGACGGCACCGAGGAAAGCCTCGCCGCTCTGGGGTGGGCGGGCCGGGAGGCGGTCCGGCGCGGGCTGGCGCTGCGGGTCGTCCATGCCTGGCGGTTCCAGCCGTTGGAGGCGGTCGAGGAGGCGGACCCGGACACGCAGGCACAGTGGGCGCGGGAGGCGGTGGCGCAGGCCGCCCGTGACATCGGCGAGCGGCATCCCGGCCTTGAGGTGTCGACGGACGTGCTGGAAGGCGGGCCTGTCGACGGGCTCGTCGCCGCCGCCGTGGACGCCGAGATGCTGGTGCTCGGCTCGCGCGGTCATGGCGCCGTGGTCGGGTTCCTGCTCGGTTCCGTCGGGCAGCAGGTGATCGTGGAGGCCGAGCGGCCCGTCGTGCTGGTGCGGGCCGGGGACAAACCCTCCGTCGAGGTGGCCGGGCACGAGATCGTCGTCGGTCAGCAGGGTGAGCCGGAGGACAGCGCGGCGGCGCTGCGGTTCGCGTTCGAGACGGCCGCCGCGCGGGGGGCCACGGTGCGGGCCGTACGGGCCTGGACGCTGCCGCCGCTGTTCGCGTACAGCCCGTCCTCGCTGAAGCTGCTGGATGACGCCGGCGGGCTTGAGCCGTACGAGAAGAAGGCGCTGGCCGCCGCGGTGCAGCCGTGGCGGGAGCGGTTCCCGGACGTCCATGTCGTGGAGCACGTGGAGATGGGCAGCGCGGGGCAGGTACTGCTGTCGGTGGCCGGACGGGCCCAGCTGATGGTCGTCGGGCGCCGCGCCCGCCGTACGGCCGTGGGCGCGCGGATCGGCTCGGTCGCGCACGGTGTGCTGCACCACGCGGACTGCCCGGTGGCCGTGGTGCCGCCGGCCTCCTGAGTCAGTCCGCGGCCTCGGACACCGGCTGGAGGGTTTCCCGCGCCTTGGGGAGGATGTTCTTCACGTAATCCTCTACGGCCGTGTCCAGGCCGATGTCGTGCTGTGCGCGCTCGGACAGGTACCAGCGGTGTTCGAGGAGTTCGTGGTAGATCTCCGCCGGGTCCATCGAGCCGCGCAGTTCGAGCGGGACCGCCCGCACCGTGGGGCGGAACACGTCCCGTACCCAGCGGTGGGCGAGGACCTCGGGGCGGGCGGCGAGGGGGTCGCCCGGGGCGTAGTCGTCCTGGGTGGCCATCCAGCTCTCCAGGTCGTTCAGCAGCCGTCGGGCCTGGTTCTCCTCGGTGTCCAGGCCCGTCAGGCGCAGCAGTTGGCGCTGGTGGTGGCCGGCGTCGACGACCTTGGGGACGAAGGTGACGGTGTCGCCGTTGGAGGAGTGCTCGATCTGCATCTCGGCGACGTCGAAGCCGAGCTCGTTGAGCCGGCGTATCCGGCGCTCTATGTAGTGGTACTTCCCGGCCGGGTACACGGAGGTGCGGGTCAGCTCCTGCCACAGGCCCTGGTAGCGGGCGCAGATCTCGGTGCCGAACTCGATGGGGTCCACGGAGGGGTGCAGTGCCCCGGACGCCTCCAGGTCCAGCAGTTCGCCGCTGATGTTGACCCGGGCGAGGTCGAGGTCGTAGTCGCGCTGGCCGGTGCTGAGCTGGGGGTGCAGGTCGCCGGTCTCGGCGTCGACCAGGTAGGCGGCGTAGGCGCCCGCGTCGCGCCGGAAGAGGGTGTTGGACAGCGAGCAGTCGCCCCAGGCGAACCCGGCCAGGTGCAGCCGCACCAGCAACACCGCCAGGGCGTCCATCAGGCGGTGCATGGTGGCCGGGCGCATCGTCGTCTCGAACATCGAGCGGTACGGCATGGAGCCGCCGAGGTGCCGGGTGACCAGCACCGACTCCAGGGGCGCGCCGTCGGCGTCGGCGCGCCCGGTGACGACGGCGAGGGGGTCCACCGCCGGGATGCCGAGCCGGTCCAGGTCGCGCAGCAGCTCGTACTCGCGCAGGGCGGGCCGTTCGGCGAGCTCCTTGACCGCGATGACCTCGTCGCCGGCGCGGGCGTAGCGCACGACGTGCCGGGAGATGCCGCGCGGCAGGGGTACGAGGTACTCCTCCGGCCACTCCTCCAGCGGCAGGTGCCACGGCAGCTCCAGCAGGAGCGCGGGGTGCTCCGGGTTGGTCGCGCTGATCTGCAGAGCCATGGGCGGGGTGTCCTCGTCTCGCGGGTGATCGTCACCTCACCCTAGACGGCCCGCTCCCTGGCCTGAAGTGCCGCTTCACGGACCGGACCGCGGTGGGCGGGGCCGTGGCCGGGCAGGAGCAGGTCGGCGTCCAGCGCGGCGAGTATGTCCAGTGAGGAGACGGCGCGGGCGCGCTCGCGGTGGAACATGTCGGGCAGCAGGTGAGGGCCCTTGATCCGGGACGTGGGGTGACCGCTCACCAGCGCGTCCCCCGCGATCAGCACGCCGGTGCCGGGGATGTGGAAGGCGCAGTGGCCGTTCGTGTGGCCGGGCGTGTGCACGGGTAACGGCCGCCCGGGCAGGTCGAGCGGGGCCCCTGTCGCGAACGCCGCGGGCGCGGTGACCGGGACATGTGCCTTGCCGCCGGAGCGGATCGCGTGCAGCGCCCAGGGCAGGACGCCCGGCCGCCACCCGTTCCTCAGCACCTGCCTGACGGACACCTGGTGCAGGAACTCCCGTCGGGCGTGCGGCACTTCGGCCTCGTGGAGCAGCACGGGCGTGCCGTACGCGGCGCGCAGGAACTCGGCCGAGCCCACATGGTCGTTGTGGGCGTGCGTGATCAGTACGGCCGACACGGCCTCCGGTGAACTCCCCACCTGAGCCAGGGAAGCGAGCACCTGCTCCCGGTCCCCGGGATACCCGGTGTCGATCAGTGTGACGGCGTCCCCCTCGGAGAGGATCACCCAGTTGGTGTTGCTGCCGTGCACCAGATAGGTGCCGTCGGCGACTTGGCGTACGTCTGCCCGCATGACCGTCCCGCATCCCGAGGTTTCTGCCCGACGGGAACAGCAAAGCAGAACTCAGTTCACGCCGTGCGGGCGGAACTGGACGCTGACGCGCGGCCCGGTGGCGCGTGAGGTCTTCGGGATCGCGTGCTCCCACGTCCGCTGGCAGGAGCCGCCCATCACGATCAGGTCGCCGTGGCCCAGCGGGCGGCGCACCGTCTCGCCGCCGCCCATCGGGCGCAGCAGCAGGTCCCGGGGTGCGCCCACCGAGACGATCGCAACCATCGTGTCCTCGCGTGCGCCCCGGCCGATCCGGTCGCCGTGCCAGGCGACGCTGTCCCGGCCGTCGCGGTAGTAGCAGAGCCCCGCGGTGGTGAAGGGCTCGCCCAGCTCCTCGGCGTAGTGCGCGGTGAGCGCCGCCCGCGCCTCGTCCAGCACGGAGTGCGGCAGCGGGTCGTCCGCGCCGTAGAACGCGAGCAGCCGGGGTACGTCGACGACCTGGTCGTACATCTTCCGGCGCTCGGCGCGCCAGGGGACGTCCGCGGCCAGCTGTTCGAACAGTGTGCCGGAGCCGCTGAGCCAGCCGGGCAGCACGTCGATCCAGGCGCCCCGGCCGAGCCGGGTCCGGCGGATCCCGTCGAGAGGGGCGAGCATCACCTGGTCCGTCTGGTCGAAGAGGGAGCCCTGGAGGTGCGTGGTCATGGATCCAGCGTACTCCTTAATCGAAAGCCTGTTCCCATCGAAAATGTAAGCGCCGCCAGACTTTCGATGCATTGGTGTATCGGATACATTCCCGTATCGAACGAAGGGGCGGCCATGGTGGCGGAGCGGACGGCACAGCGCGTGACCAGGCGTCGCGTGCGGACACGGGCCAATCTGCTCGACGCCGCCTTCGAGGTGTTCGCCGCCAAGGGGTTCGGCCGGGTCTCGATCGAGGAGGTCTGCGAGGCCGCCGGCTACAGCCGGGGTGCCTTCTACTCGAACTTCGACAGCCTCGACGAGCTCTTCTTCGCCCTCTACCGGCAGCGCGCCGACCTGATCGCCGAGCAGGTCGCGGACGCGCTGGCGCTGGACGGTCCCGCGCTCGACGTACCGGAGTCCGTGGACCGGGTCACCGAGGTGCTGCTGCTCGACGTGGAGTGGCTGCTGGTGAAGACCGACTTCCTGGTGCACGCGGCCCGGGACCCGGCCGTCGCGCAGAGCCTGCTGGAGCACCGCGAGCGGCTGCGCGCGGCCATCGCCGACCGGCTCGCCCGGGCCACCGGGCACACCGCACTGCCCGCCGTGTTCGACGGCATCGACGGCGCCGCCCGCGCGGTCGTCGCCGCCTACGACGGGGTCACCACCCAACTGCTGCTGGACAAGGACGTCGACAGCGCCCGCGCCTGGCTCAAGCAACTGCTCACCGCCCTGCTGACCGACGGCAGCGGCACCCCCGAATGAGGAAGGGAACGGTCGCATGGATGCCGACGTCATCGTCGTCGGAGCGGGCCTCGCGGGCCTCGTTGCCGCACATGAACTCACCAGCCGGGGCCGCCGGGTCGCCCTGGTGGACCAGGAGAACGCCAACAACCTGGGCGGACAGGCCTTCTGGTCGTTCGGCGGGCTGTTCCTCGTCGACTCACCGGAGCAGCGGCGCCTGAAGATCAAGGACTCCTTCGAGCTGGCCTGGAACGACTGGCAGGGCAGCGCCGGGTTCGACCGCGTGGACGACGAGGACTCCTGGGCGGTGCGCTGGGCGCGGGCCTACGTCGAGTTCGCGGCCGGGGAGAAGCGGTCCTGGCTGGAGGGGCACGGCATCAAGTTCCTGCCCACCGTCGGCTGGGCCGAGCGCGGCGACCTCCGCGCCCACGGCCACGGCAACTCCGTGCCCCGCTTCCACATCGCCTGGGGCACCGGCACCGGCGTGGTGGAGCCGTTCGTGGACTACGCCAAGCAGGCCGCGCGCGATGGTCTGCTGACCTTCTACCACCGCCACCAGGTCGACGAACTCGTCATCGAGGACGGCCAGGCGCGCGGGGTGCGCGGCACCGTCCTCGCCGAGGACACCTCGGCCCGGGGCGTGAAGTCCAACCGCGTGCGCGCCGGGGACTTCGAGCTCACCGCCCCGGCCGTCGTCGTCACCACCGGCGGCATCGGCGCCGACCACGACATCGTCCGCCGCTACTGGCCCGAGCGCCTCGGCACCCCGCCCGCCGAGATGGTCACCGGCGTCCCCGCGTACGTCGACGGCCGGATGCTCGACATAAGCGCTCATGCGGGCGTACGGCTGGTCAATCGCGACCGCATGTGGCACTACACCGAGGGCCTGCAGAACTGGGACCCGATCTGGCCCGGACACGGCATCCGCATCCTGCCCGGACCGTCCTCGATGTGGTTCGATGCGCTCGGCCGCCGCCTGCCCGACCCCTGCCTGCCCGGCTACGACACCCTCGGCACCCTCAAGTACCTGCGCACCACCGAGGACATCGCCGGATACGACCACTCCTGGTTCATCCTCACCCAGAAGATCATCGAGAAGGAGTTCGCGCTCTCCGGCTCCGAGCAGAACCCCGACATCACCGCCAAGGACCGGGCGGGCTTCCTCAAGGAACGCGTGCTCGGCAAGGGCGCCCCGGGACCGGTCGACGCCTTCCTGCGCAAGGGCGCGGACTTCGTGACCGCCCCCAACCTGGAGCAACTCGTCGAGAAGATGAACGGGCTGACCGACAAGCCCCTGCTCGACGCGGCCACGGTGCGCCGCCAGATCGAGGCCCGCGACCTCCAACTCGCCAACTCCTACAGCAAGGACGCCCAGGTGCAGGGCATCCGCAACGCCCGCCGCTACATCGGCGACCGGCTCGGCCGGGTCGCCACCCCGCACCGCATCCTCGACCCGTCGGCGGGCCCGCTGATCGGCGTCAAGCTGCACATCCTCACCCGCAAGACCCTCGGCGGCATCCAGACCGACCTCGACTCCCGCGCGCTCGGCGCCGACGGACAGCCGGTGGGAGGCCTGTACGCGGCCGGTGAGGTGGCCGGCTTCGGCGGTGGCGGCGTACACGGCTACAACGCGCTGGAGGGCACCTTCCTCGGCGGCTGCCTGTTCTCCGGGCGCGCGGCGGGCCGGGCCGCCGCCCAGCAGACCGGCTGAGCGCTCAGCCCAGCAGACGGGCCAGGACGGCCGCGTGACTCTCGTCGGGAGTCTTCGCGGCCGTCAGCAGCGTCACGGGCCCCTTCGGCTGCGTCCCGATCTCGTCGTGCTGGACCTGATGCTTCCGGTGATCGACGGCTTCGGGGTGTGCCGGGCGCTGCGCCGGAACCCCGGGAATCCAGACATCCCGGCGCTGATGCTCACCGCCCGCTCCGCCGAGGACGACGTCCTGCTCGGTCCGGAGCTCGGCGCCGACGACTACATGACCAAGCCGTACAGCCCGCGCGAGCTGATGGCCCGGATCCGTACGGTGCTGCGGCGCAGTGGACGGCCCGCCGACCGCCGGGAGGACCCCGTCGGCCGGGCCGCGGGCCTCACGGTGGATCCGGCGCGGCACGAGGTGCGCTGTGACGGGGAGCCGGTGGAGTGCACGCCGGCCGAGTTCCAGATCCTGCTCGCCATGACCGCCGAGCCCGAGCGGGTGTTCTCCCGGCGGCAGTTGCTGGAGTGCACCCGGGGCGTGGACCGGGCCTCGACCGAACGGGCCGTGGACGTCCACATCATGAACCTGCGCCGCAAGATCGAGGCCGACCCGCGGCGGCCGGTGAGGCTGCTGACGGTGTTCGGGGTGGGCTACAAGCTGAGCGGCGGCCGAGGATGAGGTCCGGCATACCGCTGCGCAAGCGGCTCCTGGTCCGGCTGCTGATCACCTCGGTGCTGATCGCCGTGTGCTCGGTGGCGGCGGCCGCTGCGGGCGCTGACCGCGGCCGCACAGCAGCCGCCACCGTCACCCTGGCCGCGCGCCGCGACGGCGACCACGTCGTCCTGGACGTCACCGGCACCGGTACCGGCATCGTCCCCGAGGACCTGCCGCATGTCTTCGACCGGTTCTGGCGGGCGGAGAAGTCGCGCAGCCGCCGCACCGGCGGCAGCGGACTCGGACTGCCCATCGTCCGCCATCTGCTCGCCGCACACGGCGGTACGGCCGAGGCGACGAGCGAGCCCGGCACCGGCTCGGTGTTCACGCTCCGGCTGCCGGGAGGTGAGCCCCCGAAGGACACCTGAGCGGTACTACCCGCTCCCGCGTCGCACGGCAGCCGTCCGCCGCAGCAGCGCGAGTCGTTCCCCCTCGCTCGTTCCGCCCCACACACCGACCGCCTGATCGGTGTCCAACGCCCAGCGCAGACACTGCTCCTGCACCGGGCAGCGCCGGCACACCGCCTTCGCCTGCTCGGTCTGCATCAGCGCCGGGCCCGAGGTGCCGATCGGGAAGAAGAGGTCGGGATCCTCGTGGCGGCATGCGGCACGGCCGCGCCAGTTGTCCATGGAAGTCACCTGCGCTCGAAGTCGTACGTGCCCTTTCGGATGCTTTTAGTCGCTTTCGGGTCACCTGTCGATACGGAAGTGAAACCACGGAGTTGTGGGTCGCAACGCGGTCATTGCTCGCGCAGGCCCCACGGAGAGCCGTACTCGGTCAGCAGATCCAGGAACGGGCGGGCCGGGAAGGCCTCCGGGCCGAGTACGCCGGCGCCCGACCAGGCGCCGTCGGCGAGGAGTTCGAGCGCGACGACCGGGTTGACGGCCGTCTGCCACACCACGGCCTGGCTGCCGTACTCGGCCATCGACCACTCGTTGTCGATGACGTGGTAGAGGTACACCTCGCGCGGCGCCCCGTCCTTCACGCCCCGCACCCAGGTGCCCGCGCAGGTCTTGCCGCGCATCCGCTCGCCCAGTGTCGCCGGGTCGGGCAGACAGGCGGCGACCACGTCCCGGGGCGAGACCCGCACCGGCCCGTCGGGGCCCGGCACGGTCACCGGCTCGGTGCGGTCCAGGCCCAGCAGGTGCAGCGTCCTGAGCGTGCTGATGAACTCCTCGCCCAGGCCGTACTTGAAGCTGACACGGCGCGCGTCGACCCAGCGCGGGACCAGCAGCACCTCCTCGTGCTCCACGTTCACGCACTCCACCGGGCCGATGCCCTCGGGGAAGTCGAACACCTCGGGTTCGCTGAAGGGTTCGGTGGTGAACCAGCCCCGCTCTGCCTCGTAGACGACCGGCGGGTTGAGGCACTCCTCGATGGTGGTCCAGATGCTGAAGGAAGGGGCGAAGTCGTACCCGTCGACGGTGAGGTTCGCGCCGTCGCGGACGCCGATCTCCTCGATCTCGTCGAAGAGTTCATCGGCCGCGTACCGGGCGAAGACATCCGAGAGCCCCGGCTCCACACCCATGCCGACCAGGGCCAGCGCGCCCTCCTTCGCCCACTCCTCGGCCTCGGCGAACTGCTCGTCGCCGAGCTTGACCCCGCACTGCCGGTACGGGTGCTCGGAGTGCGGACGCGACAGGGACATCGCCATGTCGACATAGGTGGCACCGGCCGTCCGCGCCGCCCGGAACAGCGGCATCACGAAGCGCGGATCGGTGGCGTTGAGGAGGACGTCGCAGGAGTGCCGCCGCAGCAGCTCGGCCACCGCGGCCTCGTCTCCGGCGTCGACACGCTCGGCACGGAAGCGGGGGTCGTCGAGGTGGGCGACGGCGGCCTCCGCCCGCGCCGGGTCGAAGTCGGCGACCACCATCGCCTCGAAGAACGGACGACGGGCGGCGATCCGGGTCACGGCGGTGCCCACACCACCGGCGCCCACGAGCAGTACACGCATGACGAGAACTCCCTGCTGGAGGTGGAGAAGAAGGTGGGGCCCCGGCGCAGATACAACGCCCGCCGCTCACGTAAGGTCAATGGCGTTGGCATAAGGCGGGAGGGTGGAACGTGCCGAAAGCGGTGGTCCCCGAGGAGAAGCGGCGCCGGCGTCGCCCGACCAAGAGCGGCACCGTGCTGTCCGAGGCGCTGATCGTCGAGACCGCGCTGCGCCTGCTGCGCGAACACGGCAGCGCCGGGCTCACCGCCCGCCGTCTGGGCCTTGCCCTGGATGCCGACCCGAGCACGCTCTACCGGTACTTCCGGGGCATGGACGACCTGACCCTCGCCATCGGCGACGCGCTCATCGGACAGGCCCTGCGCGGCTGGCGGCCGACGGGGCAGTGGCGGGCGGACCTCAGGACGGTCGGGCTGCGGATCCACGCCGCCTACGTCGGCCATCCGCAGGCCGCCCTGCTGACGACGAACCGGGTCACCGGCCGGGCGAACGAACTCGCCGCCGACGAGGCCGTGCTGGACGTCCTGCGCACCGCGGGCTTCCCACTGCCCGAGACGGTGCGCGTCTATCACGCCTTCATCGACCAGACGCTGGCCTTCGCCGCCCTGGACGCCGCCTCCCTGGCGCTGCCGAGCGCCGCGCTGCGCGCCGACGAGGCGATGTGGCGCTCGACGTACGCCCGCCTGCCCCGCACCACCCACCCCCGTATCGCCGAGGCGGCACCCCTGCTCGCGACACGCATGGTGACCAGCGCTTATCCGACGGCGCTGGAGATGCTACTGGACAGCGCGGAGGCCCGGCTGGAAGCGGTGCGCTGAGCGGCGCCGTCACCAGGTCTCGGCCGGATGAAACGCTCCCGGACGAGACCACCCAGGGATGCGCGGTCGACGGCTCCGGCAGCGCTTGATGTCCGGCGAGGCAGAGCCTCAGGCGGGTCCGGTCCTCGGACCCAGCCCCGGGCGTTCCTCGCCGATGTGATCGCGATGGTCCTCGGCATGCCGCGCGCCCTGTTCCCCCAGCTCGCCGCCGAGACCTACGCGTCCTACGGCGAAGAGCTCGCGCTCGGTGTGCTGTTCGCCGCGATCCCCGTCGGCGCGGTACTCGGCGGACTGTTCTCCGGCACCTTCTCCCGGGCGCGCCGCCACGGCCTGATGGTGATCGGCGCCGTCGTCGTCCGGGGCGCCGCCGTCACGGGCTTCGGGCTGAGCGGCGGTCTGTGGCTCGGGGTGGCGTTCCTGGTCGTGGCCGGGGTCGCGGACATGGTGTCGATGGTCTTCCGCGGGGCGATCCTGCTGTCCGCCGCCACCGACGAGATGCGCGGCCGGATGCAGGGCGTCTTCACCGTCGTGGTCGCGGGCGGACCGCGGCTGGCCGACGTCCTGCACGGCACCGCGGGCTCCGCATTCGGCGCGCGGCAGGCGGTCGCGGGCGGCGGCCTGCTGGTCGTCGTCGTGATGCTGGGCCTGGCCCTCGCCGCCCCGGCGCTGCGCCGCTACCGCGTCTGACGCCGCCTACAGGGCGCTGCGCCGGCGCATCCCGTACTGCTCCATGAGTTTGCCCCGGGTCATCTCCAGCCGGTGCGCGAGGATCTCGGCGACCGTGCGCACCAGGATCAGCCCGAGCTGCTGGTCCTCCTCGCACAGCCGGAGCACGGCCGCGGCGTCGAACTCGTAGGCGCGCACCGGGCTGAAGGCCTCCGCGCCGAAGTCCCACTGGTACGGCGGGAAGAGCCAGGACCAGCCCAGCAGATCCCCGGAGCCGAGACTTGCGACGGTGACGCGCTGGACGGAGGTCACCTGCTGGTCGAGCGAGACGGCGCCGGAGCGGATCACCCAGAAGCGGTCGGCGGTGCCGCCGGCCTCGAAGATACGGGCGTCCTCCGGGAAGGAGACCTCCCGGGCCACGGTCATCAGGTGCTGGCGCTGTGGCGGGGGAAGGGCGGTCAGTAGTTTGGTCGCTTTGGTCATGACACGGGGCTCCTCGCCGGCGTCGGGGTTCCGGGGCTTTCCCTACGCCCATTTCAGCCGCTGCCGACGCGTAGAGCACCTCGACGGACTACAGAACCGGTGGAGATTTCCGCGGGCATGAAAAAGCCCTGGCTGGACGGGGGAGGCCAGCCAGGGCCGTATGCGGGGTGCGGGGGACGGTTCTCATCGACCCCGCGACCACGTATGGATGAACCGTAAACCATTTGTGGCGGCCGTACGAAATCGCAAGCGGGGCTCGTGACCCGTTTCACTCCCCGTCCGCCGTCACCCGGATCGTCTCCAGATGCGGATCGGTCGGGTCCGGGAGGTTCATGCCCGCGTCCCGCCCGGTGAGCAGATACCGCAGCACCGGCTCGGTCAGCCGCTCGCCGGGCAGGACGACCGGGATGCCCGGCGGATACGGCGTGATCATCTCCGCCGCGATCCGGCCGACGGCCTCGTCCGCCGGGACGTCCTCAGCGGGACCGAAGAACGCGTCCCGCGGTATCCGGACCTGCTCCAGCTGCAGTTCGGCGGGCGCCGGCACCTCCACACCGGGGACCGGGCGCAGCCCGGGAGCGGCCCCCGCGAGATCCTCCAGCGCGGCGATCAGCTCGCCCGCGGTCTCCTCGTCGTCCGCGTGCGTGATCTGCGCGCCGATCCTGCGGTGGTCGGACAGATGGACGTCGACGGTCCGGTACTGGCGCAGCCAGTCCGCCGCCCGGTACCCCGTCATACCGAGGCCGTCGACCTCGATGGTGACGATCAGCGGATCCAGATCGTGCGCGAGTCCCGCGCCGCAGAAGTCGTCCCGGTCGTTCACATGCATCCCGTCGAGCCGCTCGACGGCGGCCCGCACCCGGGCCGCGCGGTCCAGCGCCCCGCCCATCAACTCCTTGCCGTGCAGCGCCATCTGCCGGCGCCAGCCGTCCAGACCGGCGTAGATCAGCACCGACGGGCTGGTGCTCCCGAGGAGGTCCGAGCGCATCTTGAGCAGCTGGGGCGGCACCAGGTCGCCCTGGAGATGGAAGACGGAACCCTGTTCGAGACCGCTGCCCATCTTGTGGACGCTCGTCACACAGATGTCGGCGCCCGCGTCCATCGCCCACGACGGCAGATCGGGATGGAAGGGCAGATGCGCGCCCCAGGCCTCGTCCACGACCAGCGGCAGCGACCGCCCGTGACAGACGTCGGCGATGGCCCGCAGATCGGCGCAGGTTCCGTACGGCGTGGGGCTGGTCACCAGCGCGCCCTTGACGTCCGGGTGCTCGGCGAAGGCACGGTCGAAGGCCGCCGGGGACGGCGGATGCGCGAGATGCCGCTCGGCATCCCACTGGGGCTCCACCCACACCGGTTCGATGCCGGCGAGAATCAGCCCGGACACGACGGACTTGTGGGCGTCCCGCCCGATCAGCAGCCGCTCGTGGGGGCCGGCGACGGCCAGCATGGCCGCCTTGACGGACAGGGAGCTGCCGCACGTGGTGAAGAACGTGTGGTCGGCGTGGACCACGTCGGCCATCAGCTCCTCGGCACGCTGCAGCACGCTGCCGCGGGTGAGCCGGTCGTCGAGCCCGCCCGACGCCAGGACGTCGCCGAGGAAGACCGCGTCCCCGAGGATCTCCCGCACCGCGGGATCCGCGCCGCGGGCCTGCTTGTGCCCGGGTGGCGAGAACGAGGTCCGCCCTTGACGGTGGTATTCGGCCAGGGCCTCCAGCACCGGTGCTCGGTCGTGATCGGCTTTCATACGTGCCGGGTTCCCGGCACGGCGGGGACGAATCGGCGCCCGGCTCACGGCTCGTCCGGATGGGAGCCCGGCGTCAGGATCTCGTCCAGCACCCGGAGCACGGCCTCATACGCGAGCATCCGTACGGCGGCGTTCTGCGCCCCCTCGGGGTCACTCGACCGCAGGCCGAAGCTGCGCGTCCGCCACGCTTGCTCCTCCTGTCGCGCACAGGTCCGGGCGCGCTGGATGCGCCGTAGCAGTTCGTCTGAGTCCACGACATCGGTCATGGCACCCGCGTACCCCCGATGCCCCGGTTGCTGCACCCGATGCGGACACCGGGAGGTTTGACCTGCCGGGCTGGGGCGACCAGACAAGAGGAGGGATTCAAGGCGCCCGAGGGAGCGCGCCCCTCGATTCACCGATTCTCGGAGTCAGACGATGCGCGGGGAGTACACCACCCAGTCCGTGAACCAACCGGCCCAGGCACGCAGGGCAGTGGAACGCGCGGTTGCCGACCGCTGCCGCGCCACCGGGACGCCGTGCGACCGCGCCGCCGTCCAGGACGCACTGCTCGTCGCCTCGGAGCTCACCACCAACGCCATCCTGCACGGCGGCGGAGTCACCGACTTCCGCGTCGACCTCGTCGAACCCGGCGTCCGGGTCTCGGTGAGCGACCGCAGCGACCGCTTTCCGGTCATCAGCGACCCCGGCGAGCGGCGGGGGCACCGCCGCTTCGGCGGTCACGGCTGGCCGATCGTGTGCCGGCTGTCCCGTGACGTCCAGGTGTCGGTGCTGCCCGCGGGCGGCAAACGCATCAGCGCGGTGGTGCCGCTTGTCTGAAAGCCGCGCCCACTCGGCCGCCGATGGCCGGTCTGCGACGTGACTCGCGCCCGAACCGGGGCATTCGGACCCCGGGAGGCCGTGATGAACCTGAGTGCCGTGGCAGGGGCCGGACGCACCCCGACCGAGCCGAGGGCCGCCGCGTCGACAGCGGAGGGCGCCGCCCGGGCGGGCCTGGCCGCGCGGGGCGTGATCTATCTGCTGGTCGGCGCCCTCGCCCTGCAGATCGCCTTTGGCGACCGTCGCCGCCAGGCGGACCGCCAGGGCGCCCTGGCCGAACTCTCCGAACAGCCCTTCGGCTCCGTCCTGCTGTGGGCCCTGGGCATCGGCCTGGCCGGCATGGCCCTGTGGCGGCTCTCGGAAGCGGTCTTCGGCTCCGTCGGACCGGACGGCCGCAAGCCCCGAAAGCGCCTCCTGGGACTGGTCAGGTGTCTCTTCTACGGCTTCGTCGCCTCCTCGGTGCTGCTCTTCGCGGCGAGCGGCGGCAACGGCGGTGGCGCTTCCGGTGACGAGCAGTCCCGCGACATCACCGCCACCGCGCTGGACCTGCCCGCCGGACAGTGGATCGTCGGTGTCGGCGGGGCCGCGGTCACCGTCGCGGGGGTGTGCATCGGTGTCCAGGCGATGCGCCGCAGCTACCGCGACAAGCTCAAGCTCGGCGAGATGTCCCCGACCGGGCAGCGGCTGACGGACGTGACCGGCGTGGGCGGCGGTGTGGCCCGCGGCCTGGTGTTCGCCGCGCTGGGCGCCTTCGCCGTACGCGCCGCCGTCGACTACGAAGCCGACAAGGTCAAGGGACTGGACGACACCCTGCGCTCGTTCGCCGACACCGCCCTCGGACCGTGGCTGCTGGCCGCCGTCGCCTTCGGCCTTGTGCTGTTCGGCCTGTTCTCCTTCGCGATGGCACGGCGGCGACGCGTCTGAGATGCCGCATACGGGGAACGCGGGCCAGATGAACGACTACGAGCTTCCACCCGACGGCCGGCCCGTGGACATCTACCTCGGCCTGCTGCGTTCGCGCATGGACACGGAGGATTTCCTTCGGCTGCTCGACGTCGTCGAACCCGTCCTCCGGGCGATCGACGAACGGCGGCTTCCTCCCGCCGAGTTCGCCCTGGACGACGACAGCGCCGACCAGCTGCCCCAGGAGATCCGCGACGAGGCGGCGCTGGTCATCGCCACCGCCGTCACGGGCCGGCTGGACAACGAGGTCGTCGAGATCGACCTCGGCGACACCGGCTCGGTCCGCGTCGTCACCGACTCGGCCACCGCCTCCGACCCCGCCCGCCTGGACGAGATCGCGGCCTACATCCAGGGCCGCCGCCACGACGACGAGGAGCTGCGCGGTATCGCCGAGGTGAGCGGCCTGCCCACCGACTTCTGACCGGCCGACTTCTGACCGGCCGCAGCGCTACGTGCCGACCGGAACGCCGAGCGGCCGCGCCAGGCCCACCACGGACTCGTCGAGCCGGTGCAGGTGCCGCAGCACCCGGTCGGTGACCCGGCCGTACCGGGTGGTGCCCGGGGCCTGGGGCTCCAGGAGCGAGGCAATGCTCGGCCCGGTCTCGACCCGGTCCGTGGCCCGCTCGTCGGTGACATGCGCGGCGAGGGCCTCGATGTTGTGCGCGATCCGCCGCCCCGCCCCGCGCAGCCGGGGGTCCGCCGCGATCGAGGGATGCGTGGGCAGCAGCTCGGCGGTCGCCGCCAGCGAGCGCGCGTGATAGGCCGCCGTCTCCAGCAGCGCCACCACATAGCGGGCGGTGTCCCGCCGGGCCCTGAGCGGAGTGACCGGATGGGTCAGCGGCTGGGTCGCGGCCCGCAGATCCGCCAGCGCCTGGTCCAGGTCCCGCGCCTGGTCCAGCAGGTCCACCGGAGGCCCTCCGCTGAGCTGCTCGACGGCCGTCCCGGTGACCTCGCCGAGCCGCTCCAGCACGGTGGCGAGCAGCTCGTTGGTACGCCGGTCGGTGGCGACCGGCAGCACCAGCGCCGCCGCGACCACCCCGCAGGCCGCCCCGAGCGCCGTCTCTCCGATCCGCAGCACCAGCACCGAGAGGCTGTAGGTGTGCAGCAGGGTGTAGAGCAGCCCGAGCGCGGCCGTGACGAAGAACGACATCAGCGTGTACGACAGGGGCGCGGTGTAGAACATGCAGAACACGAAGACCAGCACCAGCGCGAACGCCGTCCACGTGTGCTGCCCGACAAGACCCGCCAGCACGATGCCGGCCACGGCGCCGAGCACGGTGCCCAGCAGTCTGCGGTAGCCCTTGACCAGGATCTCGCCCGTGGAGGAGGTGTTGAGGAAGACGATCCAGCAGGTCAGCACCGCCCAGTACCAGCGGTGGCTGGACAGCAGCTCCCCGCCGACGATGGCCAGCGACGAGCCCACGGCGACCTGCACGGCGGCCCGGGTGGTCGGCCGCCGCAGCCCCGTCGGCTCCTCCTCAGGGGTGTCCTCCACGGCGTCGATGGCGGCGTCCTCGGCGTCCAGCTCCTCGCGGGAGCGGGCCGTGGACGGGGTGTCGTCCGACTCGTCCTGCGGCCCGTCCAGCGCGATCCGCAGGCCCAGGACCGCCCGGGCGGCCTCGCCGATCCCGCGGAAGACGTCCTGCACGGCCGGGGAGGCGCCGGGCAGGCTCTCCTCGTCGCGATAGGACAGCAGACGGTTGCGCACATGGGCCAGCGCGGTGCCGCCCGGATGCTGGACGAGCAGCCGCAACGCCTGAAGGTCCCGCCGCAGTGCCTCGACCGCCTCGTCCCGCACGGGCAGCCGGCCGGCCGTCGGGACGGGCGCGCCGGGCAGATGCAGGGTCAGGGTGTCCGTCCGTTCGGCGCTGCGGGCGGTGAGCAGCAGCAGTCCGAGCCGCTCGGCGGCGATCTCGGCGTCCGCCACCCGGCGCTGCACCAGGCGTGCCGTGCCCTCGTCGGCCGTGCCCTCCTCCAGACGCCCCTGGATCATCAGCGCCGTCTCGTGCAGCCGCGCCGTGCCCTCGCGCACGTTCCCCAGCGTCCGGTCCGCCTCCTCCGGACCCGCGTCGAGCAGGTCGAGCTGCGCCGACACCAGCTGGGCGAACCGGGCGCGGAAGGCCTCACGCAGCCGCCCCAGCGTCCCGGCCGGAGTCTCGGGCACCAGCGCGAACCGCACCACGGCACTGCACACCACCGCCGTGACGACCGCGGCGCACAGCTCCGGCAGGTCCGAGACGGTGGCGCCGACGAACAGGGACACGAAGTACAGCTGGAAGCCGATCAGCCCGAGCGCGGTGCCGCGGTCCCCGAACCGGCGGCCGTAGACGGCACTGAAGATCAGCGCGATGAAGAACAGGTCACCGGCGACGACATGGGAGTGCAGCAGCGCGGCCAGCGCGACGGAGGCGAGCGCGACCGGCAGACCGAGGGCGAGCGTGACGGCCTGCGGGCCGCGCTGCTTCTCCCGTACGGCGAAGGTGGAGACCATCGCCGCCATGGCGCCCGCGACCAGATGCGGCACGTCCGCCCCGAACAGCGCGAGCACCACCAGGGTGAGCGCGATCGAGGCCACCGTCCGCAGCCCCGCGGCCAGCCGCAGCAGCCCCGGATCGGAGGCCGCGACCCGGTCCCGCAGCCGCGCCCACACCGGCCCTGTGCCTATGCCCGACCCTCCGCCCCCGTCACGTGCTCCCGCAGCTGCTCCGGCGTCAGATACGCGTCCGTGTACTCGAAGTCCTTCAGCTTGGCGGGCTTGCGGGCCTGGAAGCCGGTGCGCACGAAGTCGTCACCGGCGACGGCGTTGAGCACCCAGTTCGTCAGCACCCGCGTCTTGGCGACATTGGTGCGCAGCGCCGACCAGTGGTAGCCGCGGGCCACCACCTGGGCCGGCAGTCCGCGCAGTTCGACGCCGAGCGGCTTGGACACCGCGTCCTTGCCACCGAGGTCGACGACCAGGCCGAGGTCCTTGTGCTCGTACGGCCGCAGCGGCTGGTTGCGCAAGGTGGCGATGACGTTGTCGGCGGCCACCTTGCCCTGCCGCATGGCGTGCTGGGCGGTGGGCGGGCAGACCGCGCCCTCCTCCTTCCTGGCCACGTCGGGCACGGCCGCCGCGTCGCCGAGCGCGAACACGCCGTCGTGGCCCGGCAGGCTCATCTCCGGGGTGACCTCCAGCCGTCCGCGCACCGTCTTCTCACCCAGCGTCCCGATCAGCGGGCTGGCGACGACACCAGCCGTCCAGATCAGGGTGCGGGTCGGAATCACCCGGCCGTCGGTGAAGGTGACCTCCTCCGGGCCGGCCTTGGCGATGGAGACCCCCAGGGAGATCTCGATGCCGCGCCGGCGCAGGATTTCCTGCGCGTCCCGGCCCAGCTTCTCGCCGAGCTCGGGCATCAGCTTCGGCGCGATGTCGATCAGATGCCACCTGATCAGCGCCGGGTCGAGCCGCGGGTAGCGCTTGACCGCGTTGTGCGTCAGCTGCTGCAGACACGCGGCGGTCTCGGTCCCCGCGTATCCGCCGCCGACCACCACGAACTGCAGCCGGGCGGCCCGCTCCGCCGGATCGTGGCTGGCGTCGGCGAGGTCGAGCTGCGAGATGACGTGGTCACGGATGTAGGCGGCCTCGGCGAGCGTCTTCATCCCGAACGCGTGGTCCGTCAGACCCGGGATGTCGAAGGTGCGGGTGATGCTTCCGGGGGCCAGCACGATGTAGTCGTACGGCTGGTTGACGATCTCGCCGGTGATGGTGCGGATGACGCACACCTTGGACGCGAGGTCCACGCCGATCGCGCCGCCCGGGATGATCCGGGTGCGGTACTTGCGGCTGCGGCGCAGGGATAGGGCGATCGACTGGGGCGTCAGCACGCCGGAGGCGACCTGGGGCAGCAGCGGCAGATAGAGCTGGTAGGCGAACGGTGTCACCAGGGTGACGTCGGCCTCGTCGGCGGCGAGCCTGCGCTCCAGACGGCGAACGCACCCCACTCCGGCGAAGCCTGCGCCCACCACCAGGATCCTGGGTCGTGTCACGGTGTTCATCCCTTCTGCGGCTCCAGGCGGTCTGCTATGACGTCGTTCGCCTGCCCCTGGATCGCTGCCTCGCACCTCATCGATCCCACCGCGCTCCCGGCCGCTCCGCCAGTCGGGTGCGGCAGGCAGATGAACGACGTGTTCGAGCCACACTGCCCCACGGGGCCCGTGGGCACACGGGGTTCCCCGAGATCGGCCGCTCACTCACCAGGGCAGGAAGACATGGACGTCCTTGCCGCGCTCATGGGTGATGACGCCGACCTGATGGCTCAGGGACTGCACCAGATACCAGCCGACTCCGCGCCCGCCCCGGCTCGGGTCGAAGGCGCGCGGCGCGGGCGGCTCCTGACTGGTGTCGCGCAGGACGACGTGCACCCCGTCGAAGGCCCGGCTCAGGCGCAGCTCGAACGGGCCCGGGGCGTACTCCACGGTGTTCGCCGCCAGCTCCGTGACCACCAGCAGGATGTCGTCGCAGTGGTCGGGCTCGGCGGGCGGGGAGACCCGCGCGAGGTCGTGGAGGTACGCCTCCGCGGCCAGGCGCGCCTCGCTCACGTCACCGTGGGCGCCCGCGAAGCGGACGAGACGGTCCGCAATGTCCTGTCCAGCCAAGGTGTCATCGTCCGTCTCTCCCCCCATGCACCTGCGCTGTCCGGCTTCCCCGCACGCCGCGACCTACGCACGGTCACCGGAAGACGTTGTCGGCGTCCTCCCACACCGCGGACTCGTCCGGCACCGGACGGCGCCGGGTGTCCGCGCGCGCCTGGTACATCGCGTCGATCTCCAGCGCGTAGTGCCGCACGATCACATCTCTGCGCAGCTTCATCGACGGCGTCAGCAGGCCGTTGGTGAGGTCGAACGGCTCCGGCAGCACCCGGAAGACCCGGATCGACTCCCACCGCGACACCGCGCTGTTGGCGGCCGCCACCGCCCGCGCGATCTCCTCGCGCAGCGCGTTGTCCTCCCGGGCGTCCCGGCTGCGCGGGTCGGGACGCGGCCCCAGCGTGCCGCGCCAGTACGCCAGGAAGTCCGGGTCCAGGGTGAGCAGCGCCCCGACACAGGGCCGGTTGTCGCCGACGACCACCGCCTGATGGATCAGCGGGTGCATCCTCAGCCGCTGCTCCAGAGCGGCGGGCGCGACGCTCTTGCCGGTGCTGGTGACGATGACGTCCTTCTTGCGGCCGGTGATCGTCAGATAGCCGTCGGGGTCGAGGATCCCGAGGTCCCCGGTGGCCAGCCAGCCGTCGCGCAGCGCGGCCCGGGTCGCCGCCTCGTCGCCCACATAGCCCTGGAACACCGACGGCCCGCGCACCAGGATCTCCCCGTCGTCGGCCACCCGGACATCCATGCCGGGCAGCACCTTGCCCACCGTCCCCGACCGCCCTCCGCCCGGCGGCTGCGCGGTGACCCCGCCGGCGGTCTCGGTGAGCCCGTACCCGTCGTTGAGGTAGATGCCGATGCCCTCGTAGAAGAGGGAGATCTCCCGGTTCAGCGGCGAGCCGCCGGACGACGCCCGCAGCACGCGGCCGCCCAGCCCGCCGCGCAGCCCGCGGTAGACCGTCCGCTCGTACAGGGCGTGCTGCAGCCGCAGATCGAACCCGGGCCCCGGCCCCTCGCCGAGCCGGTGCCGTTCCACGGCCGCGGCGAAGTCCCGGGCCGTGTCGGCGGCCCGCTCGAACAGCGCGCCACGGCCCGACTGCCGGGCGGAGCGCAGGAAGTTCTTGTAGATCTTCTCGAAGACCGACGGGACGGCGCAGAAGTACGTCGGACGGAACGAGCGCAGCGCCGCCGTCAGGGAGCCGCCGCTCGGGTCGGACTCATGGCCCATCAGCATCCCGCCGCGCACGCAGAGTCCCTGCACCATGAGCCCGTACACATGGGAGAACGGCAGGAAGGCGAGCACCGACGCCTGTCCTCCCGGCGGCACCACCAGATGCCCCCAGTCCTCCAGCAGCGTGTCGCAGCCGCTCGCCAGGTTCCGATGGCTGAGCGCGCACCCCAGCGGGCGGCCCGTGGAGCCGGAGGTGTAGGCGATCAGGGCCGTGGAGTCCGGCAGCACGATCCGGCGCAGTGAGTCGACGGCGGCGAGCGGCACGAACGTGCCCCGCCCGATCAGTTCGTCCAGCGCTCCCGCGTCCAGCTGCCACACATGCCGCAGCAAGGGCAGCGAGGCGCACACGGAGCCGACCGTCATGACCGACTGCTCGTCCTCGACCACCACGCCCACACAGCCGGAGTCCCGCAGGATCCACTCCACCTGCTCGCGCGAGGACGTCGGATACACGGGGACCACCTCGGCGCCCACCGCCCACAGGGCGTAGCTGAGCACCGTCCACTCGTACCGGGTCCGCGCCATGATCGCGACGCGGTGCCCCGGCGTGATCCCGGAGGCGACCAGACCCTTGGCGAGGTCCACCACCGTGTCCCGCAGTTCCACCGCGGTGATCTCGGTCCAGTCCGAGGAGCCCCCGAGGCGGCGTGCGAGCACCGGCAGGGTCGGTTCGAGAAGGGCCCGCTCGAAGATGCTGTCGGCGAGGCCGCCCGTCGGCGGCGCGGAGACGGAGGGAGCCAGGGCGAAGTCGCGCATGCGCAGCTCCTGTGGTGTACGCGGTGTGACGCCACCGATGAGCAGGGTTATCGGCGCTGCCCGAATCTAGCCGAGGTACGAGCGAACCGTGCCGGAATCCGACAAGTCGACGCCGCGCCTTGTCGTCTCACCCCTGGGTGCGCCGCACGCACTCCGTGACCACGTCCCGCAGACTGCTGCTGCGCCCCATCAGCTCGCGCTGCACCCGGGCGCCGTTGCCTCGCCCCAGCAGCTCGGCGACGCGGACACGGGCGTCGTCGAGGTCACCGCTGTCCTCCAGCGCCTCCCCGACATGGTCCAGCAGGGCCAGCACCACGGCCCGTGCCGGCATGGGCCGCATGGTCACGGGGTGCAGCAGCTCCTCGGTGAGCCCGGCCCGGGCGGCCTGCCAGGCCGCCAGCCGCAGCACGCTCACACTGTGCCGCGCCGGCTCCAGACCCGCCCGCCACTGCCGCGCGGAGGTCTCCACCAGGCCGCGGGCCAGGGTGGCGAGCAGGACGGCGGTGTCCGCGTGCAGACACACGTCCGCCACCCGGATCTCCACCGTCGGATAGTTCCGGGACAGCCGGGCGTCGAAGTAGACCATCGCCTTGTCGAGGATCACCCCGGTGTCGAGCATCTGCGCGACCACCTCCCGGTACCGCTCGGCCGACCCGAAGACCTCGGTCGGACCGGCCGACGGCCAGCGCTGCCACACCCGGCTGCGGTAACTGCTGTACCCGGTGTCCTTGCCCTGCCAGAAAGGCGAGTTGGTGCTCAGCGCGGCCAGCACCGACAGCCACGGCCGCATCCGGTCGATGACGGCGACTCCCTCGTCGTCGGAGTCCACGGCCACATGGACATGGCAGCCGAGGACGAGCTGCTCCCGGGTGGCGATGCCGTACTGCTCCGCCATCCACTGGTAGCGGTGGTTCGCCCCGACGCACGGGCTGACCGGCAGCGGGGACGTGGCCAGCGCCGCCACCGCGCAGCCCAGCTCGCCCGCGTGCCGCGCCGCCTCCTTGCGGCAGCGGACGATCTCCCTGCCCAGGGCGTCCATGCTGGACTGCGGCTGGGTGGCGTACTCCAGCATCTGGTCGTGCAGTTCCTTCTCGAACACGTCCTTGCCGTCCACGCTGTCCAGCGCGGCGCGGGCGACGATCGCGGCCGACAGGGCCCGCGGTTCACCCGTCTCCGGGTCGACCAGGAGGAGTTCCTCCTCCACTCCGACGGTCCGCACCTGAGGCACCCCTTCTGTGGCCCGACGCGAGCACGACGAGGATTTCGTCGTACGCCCCGACTGCCCGTTTCAGGGCATTCGGACACCTCGCGCCGCCTTGCGGCCCTCAGGAGGGGTACGGCGTCAGCCACACCGTCGCCAGCGGCGGCAGGGTGATCCGGATCCCGTCCTCCTCCGGCTTGATCGGCCCCGGGTTCGTGACGTCGCCGCCGCCGTACCTCGCCGCGTCCGTGTTCAGGGTCTCCTCCCAGACGAGACCGCCCTCGGGGACCCAGATCCGGTAGTCCTCCCGTACGACCGGGGAGAAGTTCGACACCGCGAGCAGGGGAGTGCCGTCGGCGGCGAACCTCAGGAAGGCGAAGACGTTGTCGTCGGCCGCGTCCCCGAGGGCCCACTGGAAGCCGCCCGGGTCGGTGTCCCGCTGCCACAGCGCCGGGGTGGCGAGGTAGGCGGTGTTGAGATCACGGACGAGATCGCGGACGCCCCGGTGGTCGGGCTCGGCGCTGTACCCGGGGTCCAGCAGCCACCAGTCCGGGCCGTGGGGCTCGGACCACTCGCCTCCCTGCGCGAACTCCTGCCCCATGAACAGGAGCTGTTTGCCCGGGTGTGCCCACATGAAGCCCAGGTACGCGCGGTGATTGGCGCGTTGTTGCCACCAGTCGCCGGGCATCTTCGACACCAGCGCCTGCTTGCCGTGGACGACTTCGTCGTGGGAGATCGGCAGGACGTAGTTCTCGCTGTAGGCGTACACCATCGAGAAGGTCATCTCGTTGTGGTGGTACTTGCGGTGCACCGGCTCGTGGCTGATGTAGCCCAGCGAGTCGTGCATCCAGCCCATGTTCCACTTCAGTCCGAAACCGAGCCCGCCGCTGTCGGTGGGCCGGGTCACCCCGTCCCAGGCGGTGGACTCCTCCGCGATCGTCACCACGCCGGGCGCCCGCCGGTACACGGTGGCGTTCATCTCGCGCAGGAAGGCCACCGCGTCCAGATCCTCCCGGCCGCCGAACACATTGGGCGTCCACTGACCGGAGTCGCGCGAGTAGTCGAGGTAGAGCATCGAGGCGACCGCGTCCACCCGCAGCCCGTCGATGTGGAACTCCTCGCACCAGTACACGGCGTTGGCGACGAGGAAGTTGCGCACCTCGACCCGCCCGAAGTCGAACTCGTACGTGCCCCAGTCCGGATGCTCGGCCCGCCGGTCGTCCCCGGGTTCGTAGAGCGGCTCCCCGTCGAACCGGGCCAGCGCCCAGTCGTCCTTCGGGAAGTGGGCGGGCACCCAGTCCATGATCACGCCGATGCCCGCCCGGTGGAGCGCGTCGATCAGGAACTTGAAGTCGTCGGGCGTGCCCAGCCGCGCCATGGTCGCGTAGAAGCCGGTGATCTGGTATCCCCAGGAGCCCGAGAACGGGTGGTGGGCGACCGGCATGAACTCCACATGCGTGAAGCCGAGGTCGTTGACGTAGGCCGGGAGCACCTCGGCCAGTTCACGGTAGGTCAGCCCCGGCCGCCAGGACGGCAGGTGCACCTCGTACACCGAGAACGGCGCCACGTGCACCGGGGTGTCCCCACGGTGCGCCATCCACTCCGCGTCGCTCCACTCGTAGCGGGAGGAGTGCACGATGGACGCCGTGTCCGGCGGGATCTCCGCGTACCGCGCCATCGGGTCGGCCTTGAGGAAGCGGTGGCCGTGGCGGGAGTGGATCTCGAACTTGTACCGGGTGCCCTCGCCGACCCCGGGCAGGAACAGCTCCCACACCCCGGACGCGCCGAGGGAGCGCATCGGGAACGCGGTGCCGTCCCAGTAGGTGAAGTCCGCGGCGACCCGCACCCCCTGGGCGTTCGGCGCCCACACGGTGAACCGGGTCCCGGTCACCCCCTGGTGGGTCATCGGCTCGGCGCCGAGCGCCTTCCACAGCTGCTCGTGCCGCCCCTCCCGGATCAGATGGAGATCCAGCTCCCCGAGGGCGGGCAGAAAGCGGTACGGGTCGTCGACCTCCTGCTCCCCGTCCTCGTACGACACCAGCAGCGTGTACGCCGGGATCTTCTTCCGCCGCGGCAGTACGCCGGAGAAGAGGCCGTCGCCCTCGGAAGTGAGCTCTCGGCGCTCGCCGTCGATCACCACGCTCACCGCGCGGGCGAACGGGCGCAGCGTCCGGAAGGCGACCCCGCCCGGGACCACGTGGGCGCCGAGCAGCGCGTGCGGGTCGTGGTGGGCGCCGGCCAGCAGACGTCCGCGGTCGGTCGGGTCCAGGGGCGGAGCCGTCCGGCACCGGGCACGGCCGGACGGCTCGGGCAGCGAGGTGTCACGCAGCGCCATGGGGGTCAGCCTCCTCGTACGGCGAGACGTTCGATCGCCGCCATCGGTACGGGAAGCCAGTCCGGACGGTGTCTGGCTTCGTAGAGCACTTCGTACACGGCACGGTCGGTCTCGTAGGCGCGCAGCAGACCGTGTTTCTTGCGCGGGTCCCATCCGGCGGCGGCCGCGTAGCCCGCGCAGAAGGCCTCCCGGCAGCGGCGGGCCCATTCCGGCCGCCACGGCCGGCGCTGGCGCGCCGCGTAGTCGAACGAGCGCAGCATCCCGGCGATGTCCCGCACGGGGGAGTGCAGGCTGCGCCGTTCGGCGAGCGGGCGGGACGGTTCGCCCTCGAAGTCGATCACGAACCATTCGCGTCCGGCCCGCAGCACCTGTCCCAGGTGCAGATCGCCGTGGATGCGCTGGGCGGGCGGGCCGGGGTCACAGGTGGTGAGCGCCCCGAAGGCGGTCCTGAGGCCCGGCACGAACTGCTGCAGGGCCGGTACGCAGTGCGCCGCGGAGTCCAGCCGCTCGGTCATCGCCGCGGCCGTACCGGCGTTCTCGCGGCGGGTCTCGAACGGGAACGCCGAGGCGAGGGCGAGGTGGACCTCCGCGGTGGCCCGGCCCAGCTGGTGGGCCTCCGCGGTGAAGTCGTCACCGTGGGCGAGCGCCTGGAGCGCCAGCGTCCAGCCGTCGGTCGCGTCCCGCAGGAACGGCTGGAGCACACCGAGGGTCGCGTCCCACGGACGGGTCGTCCGGAACCAGGCGACCGGTGCGGGGACCCGTCGGCAGCCCTGCCGGGCGAGCGCGCCCGGCACCTCCAGGTCCGGGTTGACGCCCGGCTGGATGCGCCGGAACACCTTCAGAACGAACGCGTCGCCGTACACCAGCGAGGAGTTGGACTGCTCGGCGTCCATCAGACGCGGCGCCAGACCGGCGGGGACCGGCACCGAGGAGCAGGACTCGAAGCGCAGCGGTCCGGCCGTGCCGGGGTGCCGCAGCCGGTCCAGCAGCATCTGCGCCGACCGCAGGTCCTGCAGGGCGTCGTACACCGTGAGACCCGCCAGCGGGCCCTCGTCCGCCCGGCCGATGAGGCTGCGGCCCAGGCGCGGGGAGGGGTGCTCGCGCACCCCGAGCAGCAGCTGGTAGCAGTCGCCGGCCGGGAGCGCGGTGGTGGTGCCGCCGGGGGCGGGCACCGGGACATGGCCGGCATGGACCAGCAGATGCAGACAGCCCGGGAACAGCTCGGTCATGGACAACAGGGCCAGATCCGTGACCGGCCGGTCCTTGCCCGCGAACCACCGCTGCCGCGGCAGCCACTGACGCAGCAGACCGCCGAGCGAGACCATGATGTCGGCGACGGCCGGAGGGCTCGGTCTGAGGGATGCGGTCTTCGGCATGGTGACGCGTCCTTTCGTCGGCACGCTCAAGGGCACACACGCTCAAGGGGCAGACGCTCGGTGTCGGCGGCCGATGCGGGAGGCGACTCGGGACAGCCGGAACCAGTAGAAGCCGTGACCGCCCAGGGTGAGCAGGTACGGCAGTTCGCCGATGGCCGGGAAGCGGACCCCGCCGAACAGCTCGACCGGGTGCCGTCCGTCGAACTCGCGCAGATCGAGCTCGGTCGGCTGGGCAAAACGGGAGAAATTGTTCACGCACAGGACGAGATCGTCCTCGTACTCCCGCAGAAAGGCCAGCACCGCCGGGTTGGACGACTGGAGTTCGGTGAAGGAGCCGAGCCCGAAGGCGGGGTTCTGCTTACGGATCTCGATCATCCGGCGTGTCCAGTGCAGCAGCGAGGAGGGCGACGCCATGGCCGCCTCGACGTTGATGACCTGGTGACCGTAGACGGGGTCCATGATCGTGGGCAGATAGAGCCGGCCGGGGTCGGCCGTCGAGAAACCGGCGTTGCGGTCCGGCGTCCACTGCATGGGGGTGCGGACGGCGTCGCGGTCGCCGAGCCAGATGTTGTCGCCCATGCCGATCTCGTCGCCGTAGTACAGGATCGGCGAGCCCGGGAGGGCGAGCAGCAGGGCGGTGAAGAGTTCGATCTGGTTGCGGTCGTTGTCGAGGAGCGGCGCGAGACGGCGGCGGATGCCGATGTTGGCGCGCATGCGGGGGTCCTTGGCGTACTCGGCCCACATGTAGTCGCGTTCCTCGTCGGTGACCATCTCCAGGGTCAGCTCGTCGTGGTTGCGCAGGAAGATGCCCCACTGGCAGCCGGACGGGATGGCCGGGGTCTTGGCCAGGATTTCCGAGACCGGGTACCTGGACTCCCGCCGTACCGCCATGAAGATCCGCGGCATCACCGGGAAGTGGAAGGCCATGTGGCACTCGTCGCCGCCGCTGCTGAAGTCGCCGAAGTAGTCGACGACGTCCTCCGGCCACTGGTTGGCCTCCGCCAGCAGCACCGTGTCCGGGTACATCGCGTCGATCTCGCGCCGGACGCGCTTGAGGAACTCGTGCGTGGCCGGGAGGTTCTCGCAGTTCGTGTCCTCTTCGGCGTACAGATACGGCACGGCGTCCAGCCGGAACCCGTCGATACCGAGGTCGAGCCAGAAACGCAGGGCGCCAAGGATCTCCTCCTGCACGGCCGGGTTCTCGTAGTTGAGGTCCGGCTGGTGGGAGAAGAAGCGGTGGAAGAAGTACTGCTCCCGTACGGGGTCGAAGGTCCAGTTGGAGGCCTCGGTGTCGACGAAGATGATCCGCGCGTCGGCGTACTGCTTGTCGTCGTCGGCCCACATGTAGTAGTCGCCGTAGGGGCCGTCCGGGTCCTTTCTCGACTCCTGGAACCACGGGTGCTGGTCGCTGGTGTGGTTCATGACGAAGTCGATGATGACCCGCATACCGCGCTGGTGGGCGGCGTCGACGAACTCGACGAAGTCGGCGAGGTCGCCGAACTCGGGGAGGACGGCGGTGTAGTCGGAGACGTCGTAGCCGCCGTCCCTGAGGGGGGACTTGAAGAACGGGGGCAGCCACAGGCAGTCCACGCCGAGCCACTGGAGATAGTCGAGCTTGGCGGTCAGGCCCTTGAGGTCACCGACGCCGTCGCCGTTGCTGTCCTGGAAGGAGCGGACGAGGACCTCGTAGAAGACGGCGCTCTTGAACCAGTCGGGATGCCGGTCCTTGGCCGGCGTGTCCTCGAAGGTGTCATGGACGGGCTCGTTGACAGTCATGACGCGGTAGACCCTCCGATCTGCGGCGAGGCGGGCGAGGCCTGGACGTGGAGTACATGCGCGGGTGCCCTGCCGGGCTCAAGGCGCACATAGTTGGTCCTGCCCCACAGATAGGTCTCACCCGTCAGTTCGTCGTGCACGGACAGGGATTCGTCCCGGCCCCGGCCGAGTTGCGGCATGTCCAACGAGATCGTCGCCTCCTGGGTGTGGTGCGGATCGAGGTTGACGACCACCACGACCGTGTCCTGGCCGGCGCGCTTGCTGTAGGCGAGCACGGCGTCGTTGTCGGTGTGGTGGAAGCGGAGGTTCCTCAGGCGGTGCAGCGCGGGGTGGCCGCGCCGGATGGCGTTGAGCTTGGTGATGAGTGGAGCGATGGTTTCCGCGGTCTGCCAGTCACGCGGGCGCAACTGG
>NZ_JAVRBF010000460.1:0-352 GCF_032436805.1 Streptomyces sp. P17
GTTAGGAACCTTAGAGCGAACGCTCATGAGAATAATGTCGCCACGCCTAATTTCGTCGGTTATTTGGAAGAAGCCCTCAGCGTTAAGTCTTTCCATGCTGTAAAGCTCTTGGCCTTTCTCCCACCAATCATCCTCTCTTTCGTACTCGGACACACGAATTCCATATTCACGCCAAAGGAAGTCTTTGAACAATGTGAAGCAGTCTAGAATTCCATGAGCAAACTGCCGACCCTCAAGTGGAGCCTCAAAACCGCATGGCTCGCAATATCCTTGGATGCCAAAGTCAGGATTTCCATCAACCATTCCAATGCTGAGGATATGCCAAGGAAGCTCCGAAAGCTCACACTGCACA
>NZ_JAVRBF010000461.1:0-351 GCF_032436805.1 Streptomyces sp. P17
GGTAAGCAGCGTACCAGCGTCAGCATAGTGCTGAACGGAGATGAACGCAGGCTTGCCGAACAGGTCAGTCATGCCACGAACCACCGATACAAGATCGGAGCCGATATACATGACACGGCCAGAGCCGATGACCTTCGTATCAGTCAGACGCGATCCAGCGATGATCTTGGTCTGACGTGGGGTACGGTTGTCGTTGAGGATTTTGTCCAGACGCATCAGGTTCTTGTAGGAAACCAGAGACGCAGGGATTGCAGGAGCACCACCAGAAGCCGGAGTTTCTTCACCGGAGATTTCGCTGTCAGCAGTTGCAGCACCGGCATAGATGATCGTACCAGCAGCAGCCAGCAAATC
>NZ_JAVRBF010000462.1:0-351 GCF_032436805.1 Streptomyces sp. P17
CGGAAGAATGGTTAATTCGAGATATTGACGTTGCAAGTCTTTACCCGTCTATCGCAATTGTCAACGATCTTGCCCCGGCGCATTTAGGTCATTCGTTTGTTGTCGAATATGCGAACCTTCCGAAAGAGCGTAAAGAATGGCAGGCGAAAAAAGGAAAGAAATGCGTTGAAGCAAACAGTTTGAAACTCGCCGCAAATGGAACATACGGAAACAGCAACAGCGAGTTTAGCGTTTTTTTTGACCCAAAGTATACCATAACCATCACAGTCAATGGTCAACTAATGCTGGCAATGTTGGTTGAATGGCTGTTAACCGTCCCAACTATTCGCATCATACAGGCGAACACCGATG
>NZ_JAVRBF010000463.1:0-350 GCF_032436805.1 Streptomyces sp. P17
CGCGCGATGATTACCCAACTGTTCTCTCAAATGGCCAGCTTGACTGGGCAAAGCGGGATCCAATGTTATATCGTATTTTAACGATCCGGTGACCCAAATCTTCTCTTTTGCAACGCCTAAGCTTTCAAAACGCTGTGCGTCCTGCTGATGTACCGATAATAAACAAGTGATATGAGTCAAGGCTGGGCGAATGAGTGCGTTCAATTTACGATAATTATCTAGTGATTTTTCAGACAATCGACCATTGACGACTATGATAGGGATTCCAAATCGAGCAACAGTATGTAACGTATTAGGCCATAACTCAGTTTCTATAATTAATAACACTGAAGGCTTGATTCGTCGAAAGA
>NZ_JAVRBF010000464.1:0-350 GCF_032436805.1 Streptomyces sp. P17
AGTCAAGGCATACGACACAGTTCATCGTGTTTCATTGACAGGAAAGGAGGCAGTACAATACGCAGCGAAATTCCTTGATAAAGATCAATGGCCCCAGTTCGCTCAATACTTGTTCGATCGTCACATGACGAATGAACTTCAAGATTCTTTCCAATTCTGACTAACTAAGGAGACCTATCATGTTCGAAGAAACGACTACGTTTGATGTTGTTCCCGCCGAAACTACTGCTAATGCTTTCGACGCGGTTAAGGTTTACTCAACCTTCGACGCCACTGATCACGCGGGAAAGCTTGCTGTTTTCGCAGCAATTTCCGATACTGAGCAATTGGCCGATCACCTTGACGAAATT
>NZ_JAVRBF010000465.1:0-349 GCF_032436805.1 Streptomyces sp. P17
TCCGCACATTCGATACGCGGACGCAACGTTACGTGGAATGTTTTCTCGAAATATGACACCAGACGAAATTGTAGAAAGATGGTCACTCCCATCATGCAAACCGAAAGGGAAGTATGGGACATTCTCAATTGCGGACCCCTTTCTCGTTTCACTGCACAAGGATTGTTAGTCCATAACTGCGGATTGATTATCGACCATGTTTCAAACGTGGTTCGTCACGGTCTGCCGGATAAACCGCGCCAATGGGGTCTTGATCGTCGCGACAAGCGCGGCAAGAGTGAGAAAGACCCGGAAGACATGCCGATGACGCGTTGCCTGAACAAAGACGTTATACCGGCCTGTATGAAGC
>NZ_JAVRBF010000466.1:0-349 GCF_032436805.1 Streptomyces sp. P17
CTAAAGGGCCAATATGAGAAAGGTCTCATCACTGGTGATCAGTACACCAAGGCGTATATTGAGATCACAGCGGCTGCTCTTGGCAATGCAGTGCAATACACGCTCGGCAAGGACCAAGCTTACTGGCAAGCTGTTATGGTCCAACAGCAGGCAAAACGTGCTGCTATCGAAGTTGTGCTTGCAAAGGTGCAGCTTGAGACTGCCAAGGCTGAAGTGATTTCTGCTCGTATCGGAGCCATCAATGCTGAGGCTGAATACGGTCTCACAAAGATGAAGATCGTTTCTGAGGATGCAAACTATTGCAACCTCTTGGCCCAGAAAGATCAAATTACTGCTCAGACGGCTAATG
>NZ_JAVRBF010000467.1:0-349 GCF_032436805.1 Streptomyces sp. P17
TTATTTTCGCTCGGTTCAATTTCCGGAGGTCAACGCTAATGGATGAATTAACGTTTTTGGCTGGCTCATTTATTGGCGCTTGGTCCATCGGATGGGTAGCTTTTTATAAGTTACTCGTTTTTAAAAAAGCCGTGGAAAGTATTTCCACAACACCATAAATCAATTGGAGAACAACGTTATGTTGGAATCAAAGAAAAAATTGGCTACGGCCTTAATTATCGCGGCCATGGCTGCTACTGCATCAACTGGCGCTTATGCTGAAATCCCACCTGCCGCGCAAGCCGCTTTAGATTCAGTATCAGGCTTTGCTGATGCTGTTATTGGTTGGATGTGGGGCGTTGCTACCACA
>NZ_JAVRBF010000468.1:0-349 GCF_032436805.1 Streptomyces sp. P17
GTCGGCAGCGGGGCCGAGTGTTCCGTGCATCGTGCGCTCCTCTTGATTGGAAGCGCAGTCGTTGTGGGACGAACTGATCGAACCCACCCGATTCCAGATAGGCAGAGCGTTCTCGAGCGAAGTGGATACCGGTTCGCGTGAAGAAAACGCGTCAGACGAGAGTAAGTTAAGGGTTGGGAATTAGCCTCCAATAGAAGCGGCATTGAATCGCCGCCGGGACTGACCAAATGAATGACATGACACCAGCAGTGCCCGCCAAGCCGAAGCCGCGTCCCCGTCCGCAGGTCATGCGCCTGACGGACGCTGCGGCAACCCGCATCAGCGAGCTGACCAAGCGCGCCGATTCCGA
>NZ_JAVRBF010000469.1:0-348 GCF_032436805.1 Streptomyces sp. P17
CAGATATAAGCGGCCCCAGGGTGATTGAGCTTAATGAAAGAGCTTGTTTGAATAAAGATATTTTTTTTAATTTATCAGGTCCTAGAAACTTTTAATTGTATTAGGTGAGGAAATGGTTATGAATTCTGTTGTAGATAAGCAAAAAGTGATAGAGCTGGCTGCAGAGTGGGAAGAGATTTGGAAAACTAGACCTTTCGAAAATTCTAATGGTCTAGGGTGCCAGGGTGCTTTTGCACTGTATTATTTTTTGAAGGAAATGGATCCTGCACCAGAGCTTGTAGTGGAGTGTGGTACTTGGCGTGGTTTTTCCACTTGGGTTATCCGAATGGCAGTGCCTGATGCTAAAAT